>JAIRYX010000205.1 GCA_031267635.1 Planctomycetaceae bacterium | reverse complement strand
TCACTCCAAAGAGTTTTTTGAATTGGCGATTGCTTAAACTAAGGGCTTTGGTAACTTCGGGAGAATACATCGTAAAAAAAATAGGCGGAAAAAGTAAAAAAACGAAACACCACTATCCGAAACCAATAATAGCCACCGCACAAAAATTACACAATACCAATTTACTAAAATAAACCAAAAATGGGTTAGAGAAAAGGTCTAATATAAATCCTTTGTGCGACTTTTTCGCCTTGGTGGTAAAAAATAAGGGCTGCAACGGTCACATGTGTTGGAAATGCAGGTTTTTAGAAGTTCTCTAAAATCTTTCGGATAATGATACAGTTGCCGTCTGGATTGATTGGGGTTGGGTCACTGAATAATTACCCATACTTCGGGCTGAATTGAGACACTGCGTAACATGAGTAATTACAAATAATGTCACAACTTCTCTATAGCGTTTTTATTGTGCAAATACTGCTCTTTTCATAATCGTTTCTTCTGATAAAATTAGAGATATTATGGTAAAAAGCGAAATAACTCCCATGATGCAGCAGTATCTTGCCGCAAAAAAGGCATGTCCAGAAGCGTTGCTGTTGTTTCGGATGGGGGATTTTTATGAACTGTTTCTTGACGACGCGATTACGGCGGCGAAAGTTCTCGGGTTGACTTTGACCAGCCGCGAGCGGGGCGAAAACGCGACTCCCATGGCGGGATTTCCTCATCATCAGCTTGATTCCTATCTCGGAAAATTGATTTTGGCGGGATACCGTGCGGCGGTTTGCGACCAAATGGAAGATCCGAAAACGGCAAAAGGTCTCGTGAAACGCGAAGTCACCCGCGTTGTCACCGCCGGAACGATTATCGAAGAGTCGCTCCTTGATCCCAAATCATGCAACTATCTGGCAGGTATCACGGATTCCGATCCGACCGGCATCGCATGGGCGGAACTCTCGACAGGAAAGCTGTATGCGACAACAGTTGCAAAATCTCAACTTGCGGACGAACTTGCGAGAATTGCACCGTCGGAGTGCATTTTTCCGGAAAAAGCAAAAGAAATCGTACCGGCGGGACTGTTTGAAAAAATGGTCGTCACCAAACGTCCCGATTGGGCTTTCGGCAAAAAAACCGCAATGGACACGTTGTTACAGCATTTCAAAACGACAACACTCGAAGGTTTCGGGTTCACGTCGCCGAAAGACGACACGGTCGCTCTTTGTGCCGCAGGCGCGGTGTTGGATTATCTTTGCGAAACGCAAAAGCAATCATTGGAACATCTTGATACAATTGTGCCTTATCGAAAAGGGGCACAATTGGAAATTGATCTCGCCAGCCGCCGAAGTCTTGAAATCACACGAACAATTCGCGAGGGACGACGCGACGGTTCGCTGTTAGCAGTGCTGGATCAATGCGTTACGGCGATGGGATCGCGTTTACTCGGCGACTGGGTTGCCGCGCCGCTGACTGACATTCCGCAAATTCATGTACGTTTAGAAGCGGTCGGCGAATTGCAACAAAACGAGCCGGTAACGCGAGAAGTCCGCGAAATGTTGAAAAAAGTATATGATATTGAACGGTTGCTGACGCGAATTATTGCAAACCGCGCTACGCCGCGTGATTTGGCGTTTATCGGACGGACGCTTAAAACGCTGCCGCTTTTCAAACAGCAACTGGCGGAATCGCAATCTGTGCTACTGAAAACACTTGCGGACATTATCGATCCGTGCGAAGAAGTGGCGGAGAAACTTGAAGTCGCGTTGACGGCGGAATGTCCGTTGACTCCGCGTGAAGGCGGTTTTATCTGCGACGGTTACAATCAGGAACTCGACACGTTGCGGGAATTGCAGGCAGGCGGCAAACGCTGGATTGCGGAATATCAAAAGAAAGAATCGGAAACGCTGGGATTGCCCAATCTTAAAGTCGGTTACAATCGGGTGTTCGGTTATTATATTGAAATTACCAACGCCAAACGGGCAGAACTTCCGCCGACCTACATTCGCAAACAAACGATCAAAAACGCCGAGCGGTACATCACGCCGACTTTGAAAGAATATGAAGAAAAAGTTTTGACAGCGGAAGAACGCGCCTGCGAATTGGAATATGATTTGTTCGTGGAACTTCGGGACGCGGTATCGGCAGTACGATCGGCAATGCACCGCACAGCGTCCGCGCTGGCGCATCTCGACGTGCTTGCCGGATTCGCCGTGCTTGCCCGCGAGCGCAATTATTGCCGACCGGAAATCGTTGAGGAACCGATTCTCAATATCACGGACGGACGGCATCCGGTTTTGGACGTTGTTCTTCCGAATGGAACATTTGTGCCGAACGACGCAAAATCAGATACAGAATCGGGAATGATTCATTTAATCACCGGTCCGAATATGGCGGGAAAGAGTACGTTTATCCGGCAAATCGCGCTGTTGACAATTATGGCGCAAATCGGCAGTTACATTCCGGCGAAATCGGCGGTCATTGGCATTGCCGACCGGATTTTCGCAAGGGTCGGAGCAAGCGACGAACTGGCGAGAGGACAAAGTACGTTTATGGTGGAAATGACCGAAACGGCGAGAATTCTTAATATGGCAACGCCGCAAAGTCTTGTCATTCTCGATGAAATCGGACGCGGA
The DNA here is from genome assembly GCA_031267635.1 of Planctomycetaceae bacterium. Classification (GTDB taxonomy): domain Bacteria; phylum Planctomycetota; class Planctomycetia; order Pirellulales; family Thermoguttaceae; genus WRMR01. Next base: position 11,318 of record JAIRYX010000205.1, on the reverse strand, counting down.
ACCAGTACGTTTGACGGCGTTTCGCTCGCATGGTCGATTGTCGAATATATGCACGATCACATCGGAAGCCGCACGTTTTTTGCGACACATTATCACGAGCTGACCGAGCTTGCGGAACGTTTGGATCGGATTAACAATCTGAACGTGGCGGTGCGAGAATGGAACGACGAGATTGTGTTTTTGCATAAAATCATACAAGGAGCTGCCGACAAAAGTTACGGAATCCACGTTGCGCGGCTTGCGGGCGTGCCGAAAGAAGTAGTCAAACGAGCCGATGAAATTTTGGTTCATCTCGAAAATTCCAACGGCGATTCGCCCACCGAGCGTCACATTCTCGACCGCACACACTCAGACATAGATATTACTTCGACTGACGAAGAGTTTCTACCGAAACCAAATACATTACGCCAAAAACTTACGCCGCAATTTCCCGACATGCCTGGTGAAACATCAGAAAATCAGGACGCCATCGCCAATAAAAACAAACCGCCGTTGTTGGCGAAACAAATTTTGCCGGGCGGCTTGCAATTGTCGTTATTTGGCTTTATGGATCATCCGGTGCTGAACGAACTCCGCAACGCCAATCTGAACAAGCTGACTCCCATTGAAGCGATTCAAATGATGGCGCAATGGCAACAACAACTTGCATCCGATTAACGCGACTTCTTCTCATTCTTTCCGTAAAAAGATGGTGTAACTCTTCAGTTGCTCAAACCAATAAATCCGCTTTCATGATAAAGAGATGTGAGAGACAAGGAGGACTTTTGGAATATGACAAACGAGAAACACTGTCTTAAAAACTGAATTTTCAAGCGTGAGAAGTCGATCACTGCAAGCCGGGAATTTCGAGCGATTCTTCTTTGGCGGCTTTGCGGAGTTTTGCAAGCGCGCGACTTTCAATTTGACGAACACGTTCTTTCGTTACGCCGATTTCTTCGCCAACTTGGCGTAACGTGAACGGTTGCACGCCTTGTCCAAGCCCAAATCGGCGGGTAATAATGCGCTGTTCGCGGGCGTCTAATTCTTGTAGAAAATGCTCGACTTGCGATTCACGTTCCATTTGCGTCTTTTCCGAAACAAACGAATCATTGCGAAAGTCAATCGTCGAATCAAATTTATCGGCGTCTGTGGGCGTGAATCGTTCCCGATAACGTTGTTCGTCAGGAATCGTTCTCGCGAAATTTCGTATAATTGCCCAACTTGCATACGTACTAAATCGATTACCGCGCGTGTAGTCGAATTTATCTACCGCACGCATCAACGAAATATTCCCATCGCTAATCAAATCAAATAACAGACGTATCTTACTCACATGCCGTTTGGCAATAGAAACAACCAACCGCAAATTTGCCAAGATGATTTCATTTTTCACGTCAAGCGACGAGTTATAACAATACTCAATTTGCTGCATCGTATCCGTTTTCGGTTGTTCTTGATTCAACGAATTTCGAAGCAACGCCGCTTTGTATTTCAAATAGTTCATTTTTCGGAACAAATGCTGTTCCTGATTATGAGCCAGTAGCGGAACGTCGTATAACAACGCCAAATACGACGGTAAACCGTCCGGCAAAACCGATGCGGTACGCCTGTTGTTTTTCGGACATATTTCCTCGCTGGTTTTCGGCGTCGGTCCGCAAATTTGGGTTTCATCAACGCTGTTGTGAATCCTCGCAAATTCAGGACTATCAATAAATTGAATCGGCAAATTCATAATTTGTTCCGCACGCATTTGCCCGACAATCCGATAAATACTTCCTATCGTTCGATGATAATGAAACGCCAGCGACGAAACAGTTTCACCTCGATTGTATTCTTTAAAAATCTGCTGTTTGATTTGGTCATAGAGCGGTTCGTTTTGCGACGGAAAAATCGCAATATCGGCATTGTTCGCGTCAAATGTTTTCAACGTGTAACGAATGGTTTCGGGACTTCTCCCACTGTTTTCAGCAAGTCGGCGCGCCGTTTCTGTTTGTGAAATCCCTTGAGCGGCAAGTTCGCGACTCTTTTTGATCAGATCCACTTTTTCCGTTTCACTCAAATGATTGTAACGGCTTCCGCGCTGAATACGTTCCGAATTATGCTCGACAAACCAATTCACCGAGCTGTCGAGAAATCCGACTCGTTTTTTATTATTGAATAAAAATTTGCGTCCTGAAAGCTGTTCTTTTCGCCAACGAGAAATCGTCTTGGAGGCAACATTAAACCGCTTGCAAAGTTCATCGATTGTCCAAATTTTTTCATTCACCGAACAACTGTCGATTTCCGCCGAGTCGGAAAGGTCTTCAATTAACAACAACAAGTCATAACGGACGTCGTCACCACTCATCAACACGTCTTCATAAACATCGGTGCCAAATTCAGTGACGCGAATGCTCAAATATTTATAGGAATAAATTCTGCGATTATCAATTTCATGCAACAATTCCTCTGCTCGGCTGATTTGTTCTAATTTCTTGTCTTTGGGAACATATCGAACCAATTGGTCTCGCAACTCTTTCAAAATTGCGTTCCTATAATCTTTGTTCATGTTGCTCTCCTTATTACACTATTACTACAAAACAATCGCGGAAAATTAACGCTCGCTTTTGGGCGGCAATGCTATTTTATCGCTATCTTACGCAGCAAATAATTTTTCTTCCCATTAAAAATGATTGGCAGAAAATAAAAGTCAAACCTTACTCTATCCAATATTACAAACTATTTTTGATAGTACAATCAATAAAAAATAAATTCGGCAATTTTTCTTCAAAGTTCTTGAAAATTTCTATTTTTCTGTTATTTGCAAAAAAAATAGTTTTAGTTGAGAAGTAAAACTTATTGTTAGATTCATAAGATTTTGAAATTCAAAAACTTCTGCTTATGTCGTTTTTTGGGGAACAATATTTGAAAGCGCAATAGAAAACTATCGTATCAGTTGCCAAGCCAAATCAATCCGCACGGCAATTGTAGAGTTATCCGCAAGATTTTATTATTGCAATGATCCGAACGGCTTTACTATTGCAACCCTTATTGATCCAGTTTCCTTTAGTAGTCGCCAAAGCTCTTCAATCGCGCCCTTATGTTTTAGATAATGGATTACAAACGAAACATAAGGCATGAAGGGCGCATATTGGTGGTGCAATTCGAGCTACTAAGGGAACGTTTATAAATGCAGATAAAGGGCTGAAATAGGGTTGATATTTTCCGGTAAATTTGCCTGTAGTTACCAATGTTGCCGTGCGGATTTATTCGGAGCGGGCAACTAAATCGTTACAGTATTGTATAAATCAGACCCTCGCCAAACATGTGAAATAAGCAAAAAAACTTATAAGCAATTCAAAAAACGCTCACTGTAATTTTTATTGCCATGAAGGTAAGCATATTCATATAAGATTTTCGCATTGACAGCAATAAAACGTTTCGATAAGAATGTCAATGATTGAATTGACGATTGGTTTTAATCAATGCTTCCGCGTCGTGCGTTGAAATTTCGGACAAGTTGCTGTTCTTCCCACCACAGCCGCCATGCTGGAATGTCATACTCAAAGTTTACCGCCGTCAAACGCTGCAACGCATTTAAACATTCGCGGTTACTGACGGTTTCTTCACGTTCTTCGGTGATGAGTTGGTTAGTATTAACTCTTGCGCCGGGAGTTCGGTCGTCAATAATAATCTTCACCAAATGCCGTGTTATAAGCGAATCAATCAATAGTGGAATCGCCGCACGGTCGCCGAGTTCGCCCAACGCAAAAGCGGCACGATTCACCATTTCGTTATTCGTACTTCGCAAATAAGGATAATAAAACCGCGAAAAACTTGGTTTCTCTTTAATATAAAAAAGACAAAGAACACAAATTTTATTATTGGCTTCTTGAAGCGACCACGCCGCAATTTCACGCAAAGCGTATGCCGTTTTCATTTTTCCTAATGTACGAATGATCTTTTCCCGCAAGAATAAGTTTTGCTCATCTTTCAAAATATCCGCCAAACAACGAACGACCGCCGGATTGTTCATTTCCAATAATTTATTTTCCGCTGCCGCATCATTGGTTCTCAAGCGTTCAATCAAATTTTGTATTTGCGTTGTTAGCTCCGCATCTTCAAACGACGTTCCAATCGGAATTTGTTTTTCTTGAATCAGCAGATTTTGCCGCGTTGTCCAACCGCCTTGTTTTGTTTGAACGTAACCTTGCCGCAACATTTCATCTTCACGGGTGATCCAATTTTCACCGACTTTTCGATAACCAAGTTGTTCGCGCGCTTTTGATTGATTCGCGTCCAATTCCAAAATCCGCAGATAATGACGATTCGCCAAATCATTTAAATTTTGCGATTGACAAATCTCCGCCATCTTGAGATGCGTTTCCACGGACTCCGTCATAAACGGTACTTTAGTATAGTATTGCTCACGAATTTTCGAGTCTTTCGCAACATGCCGCATGACTTTATCGTTGGAAAGTTCAAGCGTTACGCCTTCTGTCAATTGAATTCGCCAATTTTTTCGCGGCGTTTCCGACTCGTTGAGAATCTTCGCTTGTACAAAAACGCCGTTTGCCAATTCAATCTCTTCCGCCGAAAGAATGACCGCTCGCAGAAATAGGAGTATGAGTAAAATGAAAAAAATAATATTGAATTTCATGAACATTCTTGTTCTCAAAGCTGAATGATACTTTTATGACGCACGCTCAATAAAAAAGCCGTCACAACATTTGCCGACGTCGGGGCTTTGACATAAAAATTTTTAAAAATGAGTCGCTGTTCGTTGGTTTTCTGCAACTATTCAGTCGTTCCAACCACATCAATCCGCGCTTGGGTAACTGTAGAATTACCGTCCATTTTACCGGAAAATATGATGATTGCCACGCTTATTGATAAAATTCCTTTAGTCGCTCAGAAAGCCCCAAAACGCGACATTAGTTTGTAGATCATAGATTGTTATCAAACAAATTAAACGAAATCATCAGCAAACGTTGTCATTTCATTGACTTCGTTCGCTTCCTTCCGGCTTTTGTTTTTAACTTCACGCTTTTTCTATTTTTTCGCGCGAATTTTTTCATAAAAATCAAGATATTCCTGCGCACTGTGTTGCCATGAAAAATCGCGTTTCATTCCTGTAAGGATCAATTTTTTCCACGTTTCGCGGTCGTTTTTGTAGCAACTTAACGCTTGCTCAATTGCCCAATTCAAGCCGTTAACGTCCGCATCGTGAAAACGAAAACCGTTTGCCGTTTCGTTCGCAAGCGTGTCGGGCGTAACAGGAACAATTGTATCAGTCAAGCCGCCGGTTTCATGAACAATCGGAATCGTACCGTAAATAAGACTATACATTTGATTCAATCCGCAAGGTTCATAGCGGCTCGGCATAACGAACATATCGCTCCCGGCTTCAATCAGATGTGCCGTTTTATCGCAGAAAGTCAACTTGACAGCGATATTTCGAGGAAAGCGTTCCGCCAGATTTTGTAAACGTTGTTCAAGCCATTGATCGCCGGCTCCGAGAACAATCCATTGCACATCGTGTTCCTCAATCCATTTCGGCATGACTTCCGTCACAAGGTCAATTCCTTTTTGCGAAGCAAGCCGTCCGACAATGCCAATGACAGGAGAATCATTTCGTTCCGGCAATTGCATTTCTTGTTGCAATGCCGTTTTGCATAACGGCTTTTGTTCAAAGACATTGTTTGCGTCAAATTGAACGGGAATCAATGAATCGGTTGACGGATTCCATCGGTCGGTATCGACGCCGTTCAAAATTCCCTGAAGCCGCTCGCGCCGAGAACGTAATACGCCGTCGAGTGCACAACCAAATCCTTCCGTTTGAATTTCTTTCGCGTAAGTCGGACTGACTGTTGTAACGCCGTCGGCAAAGGTTAAAGCGGTTTTAAGAAGATTAAGTTTTCCATAAAATTCCATGTACAGCGGCGTAAAGTATTCCCAATCAAGTCCTGTCAAACACATATCCCAATGCCAAAACACGCCTTGATACGCCATATTATGAATAGTGTGAATGCTGACGATATTTTTATAACGTTGAAACGAACGATACAAAATGTCGAGATACGCTGGAACCAATCCGGTTTGCCAATCGTTGGAATGCAAAATATCAATTTCAAGACCCAGCAACCGAATTGCTTCCAAAACCGCACGCGAAAAGAAAACAAAACGTTCGCAATTATCGCTGTAATCTTCTTCTTTTTGATTATAAAGCCCCTCGCGATCATAATATTGATCCTGCAAAACAAGATAAACCGGCACGTCGCTGTTCGGTAAACGGCTTTCCAGCAAACTCCCTTTGACATTTTTATTCCAAATAGGAATGTTGAAATCAATCCCGACTGACCAAATATTTTGTCCCGACTGAACCGCTTTTTTGTAGCCGGGAATAATGACGCAAGTTTTGTGTCCCAATTGAGACAAAGCCCTCGGTAGCGCGCAGCTCACGTCAGCCAGTCCGCCGGTTTTGGCAAATGGAACCAATTCACTTGTGGCAAATAAAATATTCACGCGACGTCCCCCAAATGCAATTTTTGTGTCATGTATCAATCAAAACGGAATTTGTATTTTTTTGAAATATTGTTTCAAAAATCTCTATTTTTCGGTCAGTTTAGTAACTCATGTTACGCATGAGCTATCGTAACTATTCAGCCGTTCCAACCAAATAAATCCGCACTGGGCGTCTGAATCGTTATCCGATAAGATTTTACTATTGTAGCCCTTATTTATCAAGTTTCCCTTAGTAGCCGACAACGCCCTCAAACGCGCCCTTATGTTTTAGATCATGGAGTTACCAAACCAAATGGAACGAAAAATAAGGGAATAAGGGCGAATGCTTGGCGCGATTCGGGCTACTGAAGGGGAAAAAGGAAAAAGTTGATAAATAAGGGCGGCAAGAATAATATATTCCGGTAAAATTGACGGTAACTATTAACTTGTTCTGTACGGATTGATTTGATTGGAGCGGCTGAATCGTTACGTTTCCTGAATGTTACTCGCTCATGCGTAACATGAATGAGTAATTATCTTTCCTATCATACACCAAAAAAATCACTCGATTTGTCAATTTTGTTTAATTATTAAATTTTGCCAAGAGAGAGCAAGGCAAAAAAAACAATTTTGTTGCTTTTAATGAAATTTTTACTGGAAAAAAATGACAAAAAACAAAATTTTATAGAAATTTTTCTTTAAAATCAGAAAACTTAATTTTCTTGAATTTCTTAAAATCATAACTAAATTCTAAAAAATTATATTAAAAGAAAATTCCAAAAAAGACATCTAACGCGGCGGTTCGTACCTGTTCATGGCAGTTTCCGACAAATTGTGGGGCGATTTTCGGTCATTAGCACACGACAAAAGAAACTTGTGAAACTTTTGGGATAGAAACTGCGGATTATGCCGTTTTTGGGGGACAATATTTGAACACGCAAGAGACAACGATGGCGTCATTTTCCCAATGTGGATTTATTTGGCTTGGGAAAATGCCGCTATAGTACAAAGTCACGCAATTTCACTTGGGACAACCTGTCAAAACTCCGTTTATAAATGTTGATAACTCAACTGTTATCAACAGGCGGCGGCAAATCACAAGTTCCTAACATTTTTCACAACACTTTGCAAACGTGTAACTCACATGTTTTTGACAGGTTTTCCATGTCAGTTCTTTAGTTATAAAACGTTGCTAAAAAATAAGTTACGATGTATTTTTTTTGATAATCTTCATTTTGCGGTAGAGTATTATTACTATACTATATATTTAAAATATATAAAGAGAAAAGTAAGAATTCACCTTCCAAACAAAAAAGAGACTTACATTAAATATTACTGGCAAATAATTTCTTTCTGATTCCCGCTCATAGTACAATTTCCTACAAAATCTGTTACAACTCATGTTACGCAGAATTTCAATTCAGTCCGAAATAGAGTTATCATATGTTAGATGCATCCAATAATCATTCCGCCTTACGCCGTAGGCGTTCCCTGTGAATAACCCCCAGTTTTAACTGGGGGTTTCAAATACGATAACCGTTCCAACCCTGTAAGGGTTGCCCCTTGACAAAAACACAGTTGTTCAGTACTGGGCAACCCCTACGGCGTAAAACAAATCAACGAACTGTAACGCCTTTTTTGAAAACTTATTTGCGCAAAGTGCGTCGCATGAGTTACAATAGTACGATTAGTATCAGGTTCTTCAATTGATATTGATTTTTTAATGGAAAAAACACCGTAATTTCACGCTTTGAGCATCTAATCGCAATTAGCAGACTTGCCGGTAGAACTCAGGTGGATTGATTTATGGCGTCTGGAATGTTGCGTATTTATCGATATTTTAGAATAAAATAAAAAATATTGTTGTAACTTATTATAATAAAGCATGTTACAAAACATCAGTAAAAAAATTAATAATTTCTCATTATTTTTCCTGTAGTAGCTATTGACAATGATCCGATCCCCACTATAATTTGTACAATAAGTAGAAATTATAGTGATACACACTATACAAAATTATTGGCATTATGCAGGGTGGTATTATCATTGAAATATCATAAAAATTATAATTGGGTTGCTTGGACTATCTTGCGATTGCTGGTCGGTTGTGTCATATTGACGGCGGCGGGACTCAAAGCGGGAGCGTTGGCAGTAGGAATGCCGGATTTGAGAAGCGGGTTACTGCATGCAAAATTGTTCAATATCATCGTCGTTGAATAGACCTTTTCTCTAACTTCATATCAGGTTATTTGGGCAAAATAGGTAAATACAAAACAACTGTTTTTTGAATAGTGTTCGGTCTATTGATAGGGTTAGAGAAAAGGTCTAATGTGAGTTAGTTTTTGGAATTTGGTTGTTGTCCGGCTTACTGCAAAAGTTGGTATGGCTTACGGCGATTGCGTGTTTTGTGACATTTTCTCTGACGGCATGGTTTAAATTTTCATGGGAGAACATTCCTGTGGATGTTGGGGAAATGTAGAAATCCCGCCGATTTATACGGCAGTATTTGATACAATGGTCATTGGATTGTTGATTGCATTTCGACCAAAGGAAATTATTTTTCATTGGCAAACGTTTTTTCAGGAGTTGGTCGGCTTGAGATTTAGTAAACGGTTTTTTGCCGCCATTGAAATCTGGTTAATTGTTGCAATGCCGATAACATACGCCATGTTTTCGGTGCAAAAAACTGATGTTGTGGAATTGGGGACAGAGTTTGTTGGGGTGGACGGTAAAAAGACAATTTTGCTTGAGCCGAAAAAGTGGATTGGTAAAGAGTTTCCACTTGTGAAATATATTGTATCATTTCCAGAATCGTCTATGAGAAATACACACCATTTGGTTCCTTTAATTTTACAAGGAAGTTGGGAAGTTTTTTTATACCATAATGAATGTCAAAAATGTAAAAAGCGTTTGAATGAGTATTCGTTTAAGTTTTATTCGCTTAAAAAAATGGATCATGAAATACGTTATCTTTTTGTGGAAATGCCACCTTACTTTAAGGAACCGGAATATCCGTTCAACCCTTCCGAAAAGATTGTGTTTGTGCGTCTTTCCTCGGATAACAATTGGGAAATTGAAACACCCTGTGAATTGACGATAGAAAACGACATTGTTCGGGAGGTTAAGTAATGTGTGGCTTGATAGAAAGAAGGTTATTGAAAAAAACAATTTTTTTAGTGTTCGCTTTAGTTTTTGGTATATCATCCATTGGTTTGTTGTTGTTTTCCTTACGCGGCTCTTCTCCGTCGAGATTCGTTGGTTTAGAGCCAATCACGCCAATATTGGATTTTGGTGACGTGGAACAAGCTCACATTAGTGGTTCCCTTGATGTTGTTAATCGTTCCCAAAAACGTGTGAAGATCGTTGCTATTGGCAAGAGTTGCAGATGTACAGAAGTTGTCGCTCTCAAAAAAGTTGTTTCTCCAGGGGAGAAAGCGACAATCACATGTCAATGGAATACGGAAGGAATGCGAGGTCAAGCAAAGAGTGATTTTACTGTGTTTTATTCGATTGATTCAGATTCTGAACCGGGTATGTATTCCTGCACGATTCAGGTTCAAGGTAATGTAATTCCCCAATATGATATAATTCCCGATAGGTTAGAATTTATTGAAGGCAAGGCGGAAACAAAAACGATTCGGCTCGTTCCTCGTAAGAAAGATCAGATTATAGTGAAATTGGTGAATTGCAATTCACCCGCTTTCTTTGTAGAAAAAAATTCTGATCAAACAATTCGTGTTACTTTCGTGTCGGATGAGTGGGTTTTTGATCAATTTCTTAAACCAAAAGTTATTTTGGATACGAGTTGTCTTTCGGAGGAATATTTTATCTTGCCAATTTATGTGAAAGCGGGTTACGATTGAAATCGTAATACTTAGTTTGTTACTATTATATGAAATTTCATAAGGAATGAAAGTATGAAAAAAAACAGTTGGCTCGTAATTTTTGTGTTTGTTGTTATAAACTTCGGCATCTACATGGTAGGGTTTTCAACATGTCCAGAAACCAAGCCACAATCAACACAATGTGGAAATGGTGGAGAACGCAACGATGATTGTGTAATTGGTTTTGTCACTTGCGGCAATTGCACAACAAAAGCCGAATGTGAAGGTGCGTCTGAAGTCGTTGAATGTGAGAAAAATGTGCAAATTAACGAGGAAGATAATGCGCCTGAACAAACTAAAACGGGAGTAGATACTGTGGCTGCCCAAGTCGATTGTTATTACTACCATGAATGTAAATGGAGTAGGTGGTACAGTACATGTTCAAAGCAGTCAGAAAAATCGGTACATAAAGTTACTCCTGTTAAATTAATATATTGTCCGTAAATTTCAATTCGTTATTATTTCAAGGGAATTTCTAAAAATCTTTTGAAAACCCTGTATTAACAACATAAGATGTTTATGAAAATAGTTTGATTGTTTTTGGGTTTGTTAGAAGCAAAAGTATTAACACAAATATTACGCGGTGCTTTGCAAGAGTTTTTTGATAGTGGCACGTATTTTTTTGATTTTTTTTGGGTCGTCGTTCACGAGGTCTAAAAAATTGATGATTCTTATCAACACAAACAAGCCCGATAATAATGTTCCCGACGTGGGCGGTCTGCCGTGCTAAAGTCACTCTCAATCTGCCAACGATAGTAATACCATCACGCAATTTTTCCCGTGTCCACATCCCCAACAACGTTCGTCAATCAATACCAACAATGAATCTTGCCGCACCCTTTTTCCACAACTTTTGAAATCACTCCTCGTAAACTTTTGAAATCACTCATCGTAACATGAGCGGTTCGCCGGGGATCGCAATCGGCTTTTGTCCCTTCCGCTCTTCGCTCTTGGTAAGCCGGTCGAGTCAAG
>JAIRYX010000144.1 GCA_031267635.1 Planctomycetaceae bacterium | reverse complement strand
AATCGCCTAATTCTATTTGAAAACCATACCGGAAATAATAAAAAATAAACAAAAAAAATGCAATACCAAAATATCTAAACAATAATTTCCCCGACTATACTACGCAATCGATATATATTACCAAAACTTGTGTTAATACTTTTGAATAGGACAGCCCATCAGAGCAAAAAGTTTTACCGTCAATTGCTTATTCGTTCGTTCCCCCAAATGTGCATTTTTCAAAATCAATTATTTTTCCACCACGATAAACGGTTCAAACAATCCGTAACCGATCACGTCGTAGTTGTTTCCCGGCGGTGGTCCGTCTTGCGGAGCGATCCAGAATGCATTGGGCCATGCGGCGCCGCGCATGACGCCGCTGTGATGCGGTCCTAACAGGTTTTTCGGTGTGCCGATAACCGTCACCGTAATTTCATTCACGCCCGGTTTGACAAATTTCGTTGCATCGCATTGCCAAGGAGCGAATCCGATATAACCCGCGTCTTTGCCGTTTACCGTTACTTTGGCGACGCTGCCGTACCATTTGTTGAGCGTCACAAAATAGCGGTTCTTGGCGTTTGTTGCAGCGTTTTGTCCGAAATTAAATTTTTCCGTATAAGCCACGCCGTCGGCGTAAAACGGCATTCCTTGCTGATTCCAGCCGCGTTCAGGACGTATTAATCCCGAACCGTCCGCCAAATGTTTTGCGGCGCGGTCGAAGGAACGAATCGTCAATTCGCTTGACGCTTTGACAATAGCCGGTTTTTCGATTTCGTAAATTCTGCCGCCGCTTGATTCGTGGAAAATTTTCACTTCCGAAAGCCCGACAAAAGCGTTGTCGTCGAATTTTTGCGGCGCGGCTCCTTCCGCCGGCGCGGGAATCGGATATTGCATGCCATTGTGATTGGAGACGATCTCGAAAATTAAGTAACGGCATCGGCGGTCGTCGCGGTCGAATAGTCGTTGTCCGTTCGGATTAAATTGAATCGTTTGCGGATCGTTGCCGCTACCGGGTGTCAGTGGATACTCGCCGAGAAGCTGTTTCTTTTTAGGATAAGTGAACTCGTTGATGTTTCCGCCTTGCTCTCGGTATTTGCGCCGCGATTGTTGAAACGTTTCTCGCGTCGTTGCTTCCATCGTAGCATCCGGCGTGTTTGCCGCATAAATTTTCAAACTTGCAACGCCGCGTTTCGTCAGATTTGTTTCGTTGTAGTTCCAGATTTTCACGCTTTCCACAACACGCATTTCGCCAAGATCGAACACGAGATACGGCGCGAAGTCATCCGCCAATTTGTCTTCCGGCGCAAAACCGACGCCGCTTGTCAGCCATGCCACACCTTCCATCGTGCCGGAATGAACGTCCTCAATATTCTCCGGCGGAACGAGATAAAGCGGTCTCGACGCTTTTACTTCAAAACCTTCCGCCGTCGGTTCGACGGAAAAATCGCCGATTAAATAAGCCGGTTCGAGTTCGTGCCACATCGTCATCGGTTTTGCGGTTATCGTCACTTCGTTCGCACCGAGCTTCGCGGCGGATGAAATATTGACTTTACCGAACGCTTTATCAAGCCACCAATCGCCCGGTTTCGCGGACACTTGTTTTCCATTGCAGGTTATCGCATAAAGATCAGGACGTTCAATCACGAGATGAAGCGGATACGGAATTTGTCCGGTCAGCGTAAATTTGTATGTCGCCGAAAAGCCGCTGTCCTGCGGAAACGTTTTCGTAATTAATTGGTCTTTGAATTGAACTTCATTATCCCAAGGATTTTTGGCAAATCCGTGTTTTTGCCAAATCCATTTGTTCGCTTCGTAAGCGTATTGATTCGTTCGTATTTCGCCGCCGATGTTCACGTCCACGTAATCAATCGTTAGAACATTCGGCGAAGTACGCTTGACTTCCGGCGCTGCAAGTGGCTGATAAACTCTTTGAACCGTGCTGGGGATCGCAACGACTTTTTCTTTCGGCGGTTCGTTGCTCAAAAAGAGAAGCAAACTTCCGCATGGAGGAAGATTGACGTTAAATGTGATTCCTTGATCGCCGGATTCATACGGATAAGGAGAAATCGTTCCCGTTTCTGGATTCCATTGTTCGGCGGATTTTGCGGTACTGCTTGCTCGTCCTACAGCCCGGTTGTTAATATCTGTATTACAGAAAAATAAAATTTCTCCGCCAGCCACATTCCTCCGATGATGAAACAATTTACCCGGCGGGCGTGTTGCCGCTTGTTCTTTTGAATATGCTTCAAAAATCGGTTTTGATCCTCCATAAGCATCATTGGGAATGCCATAAGCGTTATAATGGAATCCCGTGCGGGCGAGCAACATGGCTGACGCGGCTGTATGAGGAGCGACAATTTCACCGCCCAACGTTTTTTTCACCTCCGCGTTCGCGTTCCCGTCAACACGTTCAGGATAAGAACAACAAATTAACGAACCTTTCGCCTGCATATATGCCGTTAAAAGTTCCAACGTTTTGCTGTTGATGTTTTCCATATTCGGCGGAAGAACCACTAAATCATACGCGCGCTTGTTGACGACAAATTGACCGTTTTCAATTTTTCCCCAACGAGCAATCATATCTTCGCTACCGAGATCATACTCCGCTTGATAACGTTCCAGCGTATTCACAAAGTCCTGAAACTCATTGCCGATTTTGGAAAGATGTGAATTTCCTTGATACATCCAAGCGGTTGTTGTCGGTTCAATCACCAAAACATGATTGATTTGTTCACCGCGTGTCAAAGCGTAAGAGAGTCGCGTGTGATAGTCCGCCATGAGATGATACGCCTCCCACCACGACGCATGATACGAGAAAGATTGCGGATGATCGCGTTTTCTCGCACCTCGGATGGTAACGTAAGAAAGGTGTTCGTTGGTCGTGTTCACACCGAGCGCGTATTGCCAATCGGCAATACGTTTCATATCCTCAAACCGCAAATCCCAACCGCCCGCACCGTAAGTTTCGCTGAGCGTCCGCTTGTAACCCATCTGATTAGCAACCGACGCAAGCTCCTTAACGCTTCTCGCGTTGCCGAATTGAGCGTTGACGCCTTCGTTATATTGATTCATCAAAATATCAATCGCCGGTCGCTGATGCCATGCGTACATTGCCATATTATCGGGACCATGCCCGGCGCCGGGCCACCCATGTTCCCAGTAATGTCCGGTGAATTGCAAGCCGTATTTTTCGCAGTAATCGTAACATGGTTTCGCCCAACGTTCAATAAATAAGTCGAGTAGAATCTGCTGATAGTTGTGCCGCACTTTTTTCCAATCGCCGGTTTCCGACGAGAGCGACGGAAGATTCTCAATGAGCGAATAACCGAATTTTTTCTCGAACAACTGCGGAATTTCCTCGTTCCAAGTCAAACCGCCCGCCACCTGTAAATGCGGTTCATCGGTAAACCATCCGGGAAGCCGTTTGCCGAATTGTTCCCCAAAGCGTTTACGGTACGGTTCCAAAGTGATTTCAATAAATTTTTTCGTCACGCCCTGTTTCAACAAATCGACATACCACCAACCGCCGAACCAGCCGCCCGTTCCCGCAAGTTGAACTTTGCCGATTAGCCAATTTCCGGCGGGAAGCTGCTTTTGTTCCTTTGCCCATGCAGTCACATTTTCAAACGACTCCGTGTCGGCTTCGTTTGTAGTAATTTTGTAAACGTACCAAACCGCGTCGTCAACGGCGGCGAGTTCTTTGACTCGTTGCAGATGCAACCCCTTGCCGCGAGAATCGGGCAACGCTTCCGGCACAAAGCCGCCCGCAAAACCGGACGGATATGAATTTTCGTCGTAAATCCAAACATTCATATCGAGTTTTTCCGCTTCGTCGAGCGCGATTTCCCAAAGCCGAAACCAATCATCGCTCAAATAAGGCGTCATCAATCCCGGTCGCGGATGCACCCAAACCTGCTTAACATGTTGTGCCGACATATCCCGCATTGTCGAGCGGACTTGCTCTTCGGTCAGCAAATCGTTCCATGTCCAAAGCGGACCGCTACTGTAATCGCGCCCAGGTTGCTGAAACGTTGCCCGAATTTGGTCTACCGTCTCGCCAGAAACTTGCGCCGCTTCTTGTGCCGAGCCGGAAATCCCTGCAAAGTATAATAAGAGTGTCCCGAATGCCGTTTTTCTAAAAACGCTGAAAAGTTGCCTCGTCATTTTTCTTTCCCTTTTTCAAGTTAAGAGGTTAATCGAAGTGAAACAAAAAAATATTGTATCAGATTTTTTTTGGGAAAAAAAGCGGCAAAAAAGAAGTCCCAAAAATTTCAGCGATGAAGATAAAAGTGACCATTGGGATTTTAGTGCCTAGTACGAAGTCACGCAACTTCACTTGGCATTTTACAACGGAAAATACCTATAAATTTGACATTTTTCATATCGAGGGAAATGGAGGAACTTCGTACTAGAGGGGAAGGTACGCAAAAAATGCCTGCGCAAGCAGTATTGCCCAATGTCCCTTTTTGAAGCTAAAAGATATTTTGAAAATTTTTTAAAATATCTCATATTCCCCTTGGAAGACTCCGAATTTTTGTGTATAATAAAATTAACTGTTAAGCAGTATCGACAGGTGACTTTTGCCTTTCAAATTCCCAAAAACTTAAAATGAAGAGGTTTCAGCAATGAAAAAGCTAAACAACGTGTTTGAATTTTTTGCACTATGTCAGAATGTATTAGGGGGGGGGGGTACACAAAATGGCTAACCTGCCATTTTGTACGTGCGGTTTCACTCTGTTTTGCCCGTGTTATTGCGAGCATTTCTGCCCGATTTGGAAAACGATCTTTTGTTCGTCGAGCGTTTACTCTGGTCGAACTTCTCGTGGTCATTGCCATTATCGGTATTCTGATCGCGTTACTTTTGCCCGCTGTTCAAGCTGCTCGCGAAGCGGCGCGAAGAATGCAGTGCAGCAACCACCAAAAACAGTTTGCTCTTGCATGGCACAACTACCACGACGTTTACGGCGCATTTCCTGGAATTGCCGGTAGTATTTCCACCGCAAACTGCAAACGATGGAATCAGAATGCCAGAATATTACCGTTTATTGAACAATTACCACTCTACGACTCTATTAGTAACAGCACAGACAAACCTTACAACGATACTGTCAACACGCGAACGGTTATTGCGACATTCCTTTGTCCGTCTGATGGTAATGCGCGGTTGCCCGGATTGGGAAATTCCGCCCGTACCAACATCTTGACTTGTCTTGGCGATACTCTCAACATTAATAACACTGGTTCAGCTCGCGGTATTGTTCTTTGTAACAACACCGGCGGCGATGATATGACAAGTGTTCAGGTATTCTATCGAACATTTGCAAGTATTGTTGACGGTTCAAGTAATACCTTCCTATGCAGCGAGGGTGTTACTGCTGACACTCAGGGAACACGAAATCTTCGCGGCGGGATCTATTTTTATGCTGATATTGACTCCGGCGGTCAACCACATCCCGCAGGGTGTATGAACAACGCCAAAGATATGGCAAACCCGCTGGTATTAAGCGGATCAAAAAATGTTTTTCGCGGTGGGCGGGTTTACGATGTTCCAGTAATCTATGCGATTTTCAATACAACGGTACCGCCAAATGCTCCAGCTTGTGCCAAAGGTTCAAATGATAATGATTGGGGGTTTTATCCACCGAATAGTAATCATCCTGGAGGCGTAAATTGCGCTGCAGCTGACGGTAGCGTTAAGTTTGTCAATGACAATATTGATTGCGGCGGGCCGCCTGCCAATACAAGTTATCTTCACGATGCAAACTACAAAGGCGCAAGCGTTTTTGGCATCTGGGGGGCATGCGGATCCATTGCCGGTGGCGAAAGTAAATCATTATAGAGATGTTCCCAAAATTCTCTTTTTAGTAGCGCTTTTAAAAATTCGTTTTTTTTTGACAAGATAACAAGATTGCCGGGATTTTATTATATCCTGGCCTATCATGTTATCTTATCAATCCTGTCCCAAAAACAAAATTTGAATTTTCTGCGTGATGAGGTTTACAACGTTTAGTAATTAGTTTCATCTTAATGTAATATTGACGTGAAAAGCAACAATCATGGATTATTGCCCATCAACATTACTTCACCAATTTTACTTCATAATAACAAATAACATGAAACCTTTTCTGTTTTTTACTTATGTTTTACTTTTCATCGGTTGTTCTCGTAACAATAGCTTACCGCCGGACATACCTAAACTCTATCCGTGCCGGATCACTGTTACACAAGACGGTAATCCGTTGGCGGATGCAAATGTTACACTACTGGCAAAGGACAAGTCGATACGGTACAACTCCGCCAGCGGCATGACCGATTCAAACGGAACGGTTTTGTTGCGGACTTATGGAGTCAACGGCGTGCCAATTGGCGATTACAAGATTGTTGTTTCCAAACGTATTGAAGAAGGTGCAACGGAATACACCGATGTATCAGGATTAAAGCAAATGAAAGAGGGAACGTGGTATTCTCTTGTTGAATCGAAATTTTTACAGGAGACAACCACACCGTTAGAAATTGCAGTCGTGGCGAGCAAAAATGAAAAAATCATTGATGTCGGCAATGCGGTTCACGAAAAACAATCCGCATCACCTATTCAGTAAAACACTCCTGCTTATTTCACATGTTGGGGAGGGATTGATTTATAAAATACCGTAACTATTCAGTTGCCCAAGCCAAATAAATCCGCACGGCCACTGCATCGTTACCCGCACGGCTTTATCATTTCAGCCCTTATTTATACAATTCCCTTAGTAGCCCAAATCGCACCAATGTGCGCCTTTTATGCCCTATTTTTCGTTTAATTTTTTTGGTAACAATCCATGATCTAAAAAATAAGGTCATGAGGGCGATTTTGGGGGGCTTTGTTGGCTACTAAGGGAAACTTGATACATAAGAGCTGAAATAGGAAAATCTTTCGGATAACCAGTCAATGGAGACATTGTCATTAAAATTGTTACTCAGTGCGGATTTATTTGGCTTGGGCAACTGAATTGTTACAGTATGTTATAAATCAATCCCTCCACCAAAATGCGAAATAAATAGAGTTTTTTCGGGGATAACCACATACTTCGGACTGAATGGAGACTCTGCATAACATGAACTACTATATCATTGAGGACAACTCTAAAATAATCAATTCACGAACCAATTGCGATACCAATTGAGGACGGTCTTTGGGATTGACGGCAAGCATGGAACAGAGGAGCGATTCTGTTTGTCGGAGAATATGTTGAAGCCCTGTGTTACGCAAAATTTCATCTCGTATCAAAAGTTGTCGAAACAATTCGGCAATAGCGTTGGCTTTTAATTCGTTCAACAAAAATTGTTCTCCAAATAACATTTCGCCCATGACGCATCCTAGCGAGTAAATATCGGAACGCGAATCAATTGTTGCGGATTTATCAAGGACTTCCGGCGGCATATATTTGGGCGTTCCCCCAACAAAATGGTCTATTGGCGATACGGATTCACGAAAACGCCGTCCCAGTCCCAAGTCCAGCAACGTCAGATGCCCCGTCGGGGAAATCATAATATTTTCCGGCTTGACGTCCGCATGACAAAAATCATGTCTTTCGAGTTCAGCCATCGCTTCTGCCGCTTGGCGAATCATCCAAATTATTTCCCGAAAATTCGGACTTCGTTTTCTCGACAAAAAATACCGCAAAGTTTTTCCATTCAGCCAAGGTTGCACCAAATACGGCGTTTGGGCACTTATATGAGCGTCCAGTACCGGGATAAGATGCGGATGCGATACCAGTTGTCCGATTTCCGCTTCCCTCTGTAAAACAGCCAACGCAAGCTGCGACTGCCGCCACTGCGGACGCAATGTTTTGACCGCATAAGAAAACGGAACATCTCTCTCGGCGGGCTTAGCGATTGTCACGTCACAAAATGAACCGGAATAAGCAGTTACGCCAATTTCCCATTTTCCGTCAAAGATGGAATTTAATGGATTAGAATAAGGTTTCGGTAGAATTTCAGAAGGCGCATCAACAATTGCAACAGCGTAATCACTGTTGGCAACGACCGAATTTTCGGACATTGATTGCGAAAAAGAAAAAGTTCCCGCCGACGGCGACATTTGCAAGAAATCATTGAAAAGTGATTATGAAAATAGTGCTAACTTATTTATTTTCGGCAAAAAAAGAGAATAAGTCCATTTTTTCTTGTATTCTGTTTTGTTTGTTACGCCTCTCGTTTGAAAATTCGGCTTTCGTTAAAAAGAAACGGTAAGGACAAGAAGGAGTTGGGGGAGGCGATAAACGACAAACTCCCACTTAAAGATCGAATTTTTAAGCGGGAGAATAGATAAGCTGAAAATCATTCTTGGGAACTTCCAAAAACTTCCCCCAAATATTCGTAAGCCCTTATTTTTCAACGGTCACATTTGTTGAAAATGAGGTTTTTAGAAGTTCCCTCTTGGATTTAATTCGCTTCCGAATTATCTTCCGTACTCAAACCGCCGACAGCAGGTGTGTCCGGCGTTGCTGGAGCAGGTGCTTCTAAAACGGGCGTTTCTGACGCTGCGTTTGTGTCCGCCCCGGACGGTTGTGTCGTCTCCGACGTAATCTCTGTTGGCACCGAAGTCGCCGATTTTTCCGGGCAACCCGTCGTCAAAGCCAACGCAAACATCAGAGCAAAACAAACCGCGAAAAACTTTTTAAGCATTTTCTTTTCCTTTAATCTTTGAAATTGCTAACAATGTTGTATTTTTGCAGATTACCAACGTAACAAAAAACGCAGTAAACTGAAAACTACTTTTTATTCTATCTCAATATTTGCCCGTGTCAACTCTCCTCAAAACTTGAATGAGAATGGGCGGCAAAAATGAAAAACGAACCACGCCTCAACAAAAAATAACACAACTATTCAGCTACCCAAGCCAAATAAATTCGCATTGGGCAACTGAATAATTACGTTTAATTATGATGAAATTGACATTTTTATTAGAAATGTTTAAAAAGATGCTTGCCTGTTTCAAAAAATATCTTACTATATTATATGACAATATTGACTTCAATTTATAACGAGTTTTCCTTATTGATGCAAACTGATACTGTTGCTGTGAAAAAGTCGGTGTTTTCCGTACCGACATTTCCTCATAGTTCGGGTAATTTTGCGCAATTACATCATTCTCTACCCAAACAAAAAGACGCGATGGAGCCGCTTAAATTTACAGATAATTTTAAGTCTTTAGTAGAACATGTGTTACAACTGTCCGAGCAGTTGGAAGCGAGTTCGATTTTATTTCTTGTGGAAGGAGAAATCGACTGGGGACGATTACGAAAACTGGTCGGCGACTGGTCGGTTTTGACCGCCGCCACAAACGAAGAATATTTGACGGGCGCCGGAGAATTTGGATTTATTCCGATTCATGTCAAAGTTTCGGAAGACGAGGCAATTTATTCCGTTCTCACGCAAGCGGTCTTACGGGCGGTGGCGGATGATCATTTGAAACCCGGTTCAAGAATCATTGTTCTTTATAGCGGTTTCGATCCGGCACAATTTGATTCGATAAGCGTCATCAATCTCGGCGAACATCTTGATCGGCTTTCCGGTCGGGATTTACGGCAACTGGAATCCAAAGTGCCTCTCAAAACGCTCAAATTGGTGGTCGATCTTGCGTTGGAAATCGGGCGGGAAGGACGCGAGGGAAAAGCGGTTGGAACGCTTTTTGTGATTGGGGACACACGCCGCGTTCTGATGCAAAGCAAACCGGCGGGATTCGATCCGGTTCGCGGTTATCAGCGTGACGAGCGGAATCTGAACGATGCACGCACACGAGAAGGAATCAAAGAAATTGCCCAACTTGATGGTGCGTTTGTGATTTCTGCCGACGGAACCTGTGAAGCCGCTTGCCGTTACCTCGACACGTCCACAGCAACAATCACGCTGTCTAAAGGACTTGGCGCGCGACATTGGGCAGGTGCGGCGATTAGCAGAACGACGAATGCTTTGGCAATTGTGGTAAGTCAATCAACAGGAACTGTGCGGATTTTTCAAAACGGGGAGGTTGCTTTACGGATTGAATCGCGACACCGCCGCCCAATGGTTTGGCGCGATTTCGATTACGAACCCCCCATGCCATCGCCGAATAATGATTAACGCGACAAAGCTCCCGGTAAAAAATCATTTCAACAGATTTTGCGTATTGACAAAAATTCCAAACGATGTAAATTACTCCTATAATATAGTTGACGGTTAATGAATATTCATCATTAACTTGTAGGTGCCAGCGTAGCTCAATTGGCAGAGCACAGCTTTCGTAAAGCTGGGGTTGCGGGTTCAATTCCCATCGCTGGCTTTTTGTTTTGCGCAGATGTTTCTGACTCAAAGTCGTTTATACTTCTCACATTTGAATTACGGTTTTTACTTTTAAAAAGACGGTTAAGGACAAGAGCGACTTTTGAGACATGATAAACCACAGGCAACTTTCGAAAATCTCTCCTGCTATCGTTGCCGTTTCTTTGGGTGTTTTTTCTGAACCGGCGTTTTGGACTGTGTCTGATTGGTCGTCGCCGAATAACTCTGTAAGTTTTTTTTGTAATTTCTAACCCCTTTTTTTGTGATGTTTGTTATAGACTTTTTTCAGTTCGGGGATTTCACCTCAAAAACAAGAATGAAGGTAACTATTCAGGTAATGAAAGATAACTATTCAGTTGCCCAAGCCAAATAAATCCGCACTGGGCGTTTGTAGAATTACAGTCAATTTTACCGAAAAACTTCACTATTGCAGTCCTTACTTATAAAACTCCCTTAGTCGCCCCAAATTGCACCAATATGCATCCTTATTCCCTTATTTTTTGTTCAAATTTTTTTGATAATAATCCATCATAAGGCAACTTCTAAAAAACTGCATTTTTAAAAACACAATATCGTAAAATACGATATTTACGAAAATAGTACAGCAAAAAGAGAATGTTTTTAGAAGTCGTAGAGTAGGCGAGGGACGTATTGCTACGTCTCCTCACCCCTCTTCCCACCGGACATGTAGATTTCCCCCATCCGGCGGTCATTGATGTACTCACCGCAAGTTTTCACGTGAAGCCA
>JAIRYX010000134.1 GCA_031267635.1 Planctomycetaceae bacterium | reverse complement strand
AATCGCCTAATTCTATTTGAAAACCATACCGGAAATAATAAAAAATAAACAAAAAAAATGCAATACCAAAATATCTAAACAATAATTTCCCCGACTATACTACGCAATCGATATATATTGCCAAAACTTGTGTTAATACTTTTGCCTATATTGGGTTAGATCAATTAACGGCAATGCGGCTTCAGCATCCGCAAGCATTACTGTCACAACACTCGCGACAAGCAGTATTGTAGTCAATACTCTTCAAGACATCGTCAATGCTAACGATAATTTGACTAGCTTGAGAGAAGCGTTGACAATGGCGTTAAACCAACAAGGGCTTCAAACAATTACATTTGCCTCGTCATTATTTTCCAGTGGCGCAAAAACTTTATTGCTGACTCAGGGTGAACTTTCGGTGAAAAAAAATATTACTATCACTGGACCAGGACAAAACCTGCTCACGATTGATGCAAATCAACAATCACGAGTTTTTGACATCAGTGGACTTGGTACGCACAATATTATCATTTCTGGTATGACAATCACCAACGGAAATGTTTCAGGGAGCGGTTCGGATGCCTATGGTGGTGCGGTTAGAGTAAGTGCTTCGACGTATAGTGTTACACTCGATAGCGTTACTATAAAGAATAGTTCCGCATCATTAGGAGGTGGTATATATGTTGCGGATACGACGAGTACTTCTGCCAGTTCGGCGTCTCTTTTCACTTTGATCAATTCTACGTTATCAAATAATGAGGCTAGCGGAGGCGGAGGTGCAGGGATGTATATACATTGTGCAAATGCCACAATTCAGAATAGTATTTTTTCTGGAAATACGGCACTTAATAGTGGAGGGGGAATAGCAATGACTGGAGGCCGTGTAGTGAATATTTCCGAGACAACATTTAGTAACAATACGGCTTCTTCCGGCAAAGGAGGGGCGGCCTCCTTAACTTCTGATTATAACAATGGTGTGCTCACAATCACATCATGCTCCTTTACAGGTAATCATGCAACGGAAGGAGGTGGAATACACATTAGTGCGGACGCATACAATCGAAGCGATAGTGTTACACTGATTAATATTACATCTTCTGGCAATACAACAACGACTTCCTCTAAAGGAACAACGATTGCCAAAGCACAAGGTGTTTCAATGACAATTAAGAAAACATCAACCGGACAGACAAAAATTTGGGATGCAAGTATCGTGAAATATCTTGAAGATGGGCAAAACTGGTTCGCATAACACGTATTATCACCAACAATGTTCTTCCATTTTTCAGGTGTGAGTAAATGTCGGTAAGAGTCCTTTAATGCAACGCATAAAATTCTGGCGAGGTTCTTTCTCGCCAGATGTTATTTAATGCTAAATACAATCAAATAGGAATATCATAATTCCAAAAGAAAAAATGCGTAAATTGAGATACACGCTATGGAGTAGAATCCTCCTCTTCTTTGATTGTTCCATCACTGTCTTGGTTTTCGTGCTTTTGAAACTCATTGGCGATTTTATCCTCGTGAATACTCATGATCAAGTCTAAATCCAAGTATTGTTTTTTACGACCTGTTCGGGGACGATCTGTATTCCATCCATTTTCGTCTTCGACAACGACAAGCGTATTTGAAGATGAGGCATTTGTGTTATCGTTTGTTTCTTCAATTCTAGGGCTATACTCTGAAAACTCATTAAACCCTTGTGAAAATTCCCAAACACCGTTCCCCCATTCACTGATGGATATTCGTGAACTGTTCAATTCCGGTGAACCATAAATATTATGGAATATAACATCAGATGGCGTTGCTTGATACCCAAACTTTAAAACAGTATAATCTCTTGCGAACGGTATTATATTTTGTCTTCTATTTTGAATCAATTGGCTTTGTTCAAAAGCTAAAATGTTTAAGTTGATTTCTTCGTTATAAGTCTTATCATTTGAGTAACGAATCATTTGAAATTCATAAGCACCGATATCAACCGAACGACCAGAGACTCGTTGGTTTCCCAAAATATCCTTTTCGAGTATCTGCCCATCAGGCGTTACAGTATATATCAATTCGCCGGTATCTACTGCCAAGCTTGTTAGGGACAATCTCAAGTCAATTTTGTTTGCATTGATCAAAACGCCATTTTGATCAAATTCAGGAGCGACAATAAACCCGGCTTGATAACCCCATAGATACTTTCCCCAATGGACAAAACCTTCAGGTGAAAACCTTGCTTCAGCAGAACCAAAATTTCCCCCTAAAAGAACATTATTTAAAGTTGCAATACAAGGTTGATCTCCTTCACCTTCATCACCATAATAACCTGCTCCTTGTTTCGCATAGTTATTTGAAATTATTGTATTGTAAATGAAAACGCACCCGCCATACTCATCAAAGGGCGTAGTTTTCACTTGAAAACACACCGCCTCCATACTCGGCTTTGTTTCCGGCTATGGTGGTGTTGGTGATAAGCAAATAACCTTCGTCATTGGCAATTCCACCACCAATAATTGCGGAATTTCCTGATACAACACAACCCGATAATTTAAGAACTCCCTTTGAATAGATACCACCGCCGATTTCACCCCAATTGCCTGTAATCTTACTGTTAATGATGACAAGCTTACCATTTGAGAAAATTCCACTACTTCCGATATTGTTAGAAACTTCGCTTGAGGAAATGGTCAATTCTCCATCTGAAAAAATACCGCTTCCGAAATTCAAGCCAAAATTATTAGAGATAATGCAATTGGAAATTGCTGTGATACCTGAACTGACAATACCTCCACCGCCGCTTTCATCCGCTGAGTTCTTGGATATGGTGCAGTCGTACAATGATAATAGGCCGGTACTTTCTATTCCACCGCCAAAATAGCTTTTGTTTCCTATGATGGACGTCTTTTTCATTGTTAGACGCCCTGTATTCGAGATTCCTCCACCGGCACCCCAAAAATTTCCAGATACATTATTTATGATGTCAACATCAATCAAAGTAAGATTACCAGCGTTGAGTATTCCACCACCTCTAATTTCATCTTCTTTTGTCTGACCGCCAATGATGTTCATTCCTGATATCAACACATGACCTTCAAGAATATTAAAAACGCGGGATTGCTGGTTTGCGTCAATCGTTAATTTATAATCTCCAAGCACAACAAATGTAATACTTCCTTGTATCTTCGAATCAAGTTTGATTCCTATTTCATTACCAGCCAACACAATTTTATTTAACGAATGAGATGTTCTGATTACGATAAGGTCATCTTGGGAGGTATCATACGCAGAAAAAATTGCGTTTTTTAACGAATCTTCTGTAAGAATGTCGTTTGAAATTTCAATAATATTGTAATGATTGAAATCAGGAAATAGCCCAATATCTGGATTTTCCTCTCTGATGATA
Source organism: Planctomycetaceae bacterium (assembly GCA_031267635.1). Classification (GTDB taxonomy): domain Bacteria; phylum Planctomycetota; class Planctomycetia; order Pirellulales; family Thermoguttaceae; genus WRMR01. The sequence goes on along the minus strand of JAIRYX010000134.1, from coordinate 3,438 downwards.
TCAAATTCAGCCACACCTATGGCTAACAATTGGCGATCTTCAAGTGATTCAAATTTGAGTACTCTCTTGCTTTTTTTGTCATCATACAAAGTTTTCATGATTATTATATTTTTATCAATAATTCTAAATTTTCACCCTACCTATCCACCCACTAAACTGTTATTTAATCGTCATATTTTCATGTACGATTAGATAAAAACACAAGAGATTGATGGTTTACTTTCAAAGTATTTTAAAGTTCTGATTTACAGGAGAATCGGTAATTTGGCTAATTACCCAAGAAAATCGGTTTTCGTTAAAATAAGGGACACGAGAAAATTTTGGGAGTCAGGGGATTCGCTTTTTGGATTTTTTGGGGCTTCTGTTTCAGAAATTTCGTCCTTCCAAGAGTCTCCAGAATCCCATTTGTCCCTTTCAACTCGCTCTTTTTCAGATTACTAGCGTCAACTTTGGAGTTTCTGACGCCAATTTTGGGGGTTGCTAACTTTCCGACATCTGGACAATAGAAAAATTTTTACCATGAACGGTTATGTCCGTTTTCATCGGAAATTTTTCAGAAATGACTCGTATTAAGCCGTTTCCCTTTGAGCTACCGGAACGACAAGGGCGGGAGTGACCCGCCCCTACGAGATGCGGCTTTCAGAAAAAGAAAAGACTATTGGAACGTTTCGACGGAACGGACGGCTTGGGGAAATTTACGCCTGCTTCGTTTAGTAATTGAGCATAATCGATGGCAACGTTCATCACTTCGTCGAGGTAATAGTCTCGCTTGATTTTCGAGTTGTTGTTGATAACGTCCTCGAGTTGCTTTCTTTCTTCTTTGTCGGTATTAAAACGCTCGCGTTCCGCATTGAATGTTTTTTCGTTAAGCGGAATTTCTTTACGGTCTTTAATTTCCGTATAAGTTTTTATGTTCTTTTCGTTACGTTGGAAATCTTCGCTCGCTACAACTCGTTCCGCCGAAAGCTTTTTCAACACCTCGACAATTTGCGGCGAGACGTATCCAAAATCAGGATATTTGCTCGGCGGCACTTCGTCGTAATTGAGCGGATAATCCAAATCCGATTCCGAAATATCTTTCATGTAATCCGTCAACGACGGTAAGACGACATCCGAAGGAACGCCTTTAATTTGCGGCGACGTTCCTGCCGGAAGGTAATATTGTTGAATCGTCAATTTCAACGTTCCATATTCCGGCGGATTGGTTAAACTGGTGAACAAACGCGGTTCGGAAAGCGGCTGCACTGTTTGCACGCTTCCTTTTCCATGCGTCCGCGAATCGCCGACAACGAGACCGCGTTTGTAATCCCGAATCGCTCCGGCAAAAATTTCGCTCGCGCTCGCGCTGAACTTGCTGGTGACAACGACAAGCGGTCCTGTCCAAGTCACGCCGGAATCGGGATCAAATTGCGCACGGACTCGCTCGTCGCCGATTTGTTTCAGTTGTACGACAGGTCCCGATTCAATAAATAAACCTGTCAACATAATCGCTTCCTGCAATGAACCGCCGCCGTTTTTGCTCAACCGCAAAACAACAACATCGACTTTTTTCTCGTTAAATTTTTCGAGAATCGCGCGAACGTCAACCGTCGTGCTTTTCGGATTCCGGTCGCCGCGTTCCGCCGCTTCCATATCGAAATAAAAACTTGGCAAATCAATCACGCCGACAAGATAAGGCGTTCCGTCCGCGTTTTTACCGACTTCAAACGTTTCCGCCTGCGCCTCGCTATCTTTCAGATCGACTTTGGCGCGAACAATATCAATGATTTTTTTATCGGAACCGTCGTCGGGAATCACTTCCAATCGAACCGTCGTGCCGCTTTTGCCGCGGATTTTCTCAACAACATCGTTGAGCCGCCAATCGACAACTTCTTCAATTTCTCCATCGGCTCCTTGTCCAACGCCGATAATTTTATCGCCGCTCTTCAAACGTCCGTCTTTATCCGCCGGACCGCCCGGAATAACGCTTTTCACAAGCGTCAAACCGTCTTCGCCTTGAAGCAACGCGCCGATTCCTTCGAGATTCAAACCGATTGTTTTACGAAAATTATCGAAGGATTTTTGAGACATATAACTGCTGTGTGGATCATACGCGCCGGTCACAGACGACAAATAAATTTCCAGCACTTCGTCGCCTGTGGTTTGATGAATCCGTTTTTTCGTACTCTCATAACGGCGTTCCAGGCGTTGAATCGGATCTTCTTTCGCTTTTTCCAACGCGGAATGCGTTTCATCTTCCTTGTTTTTTCCGCTCAACATGTCGCGGTTTTCCGCCATGAGAACAAGAATATCAAATTTGATTTTTTTACGGCAACGGTCAAACGCTTCTTCTTTTGATTTAGGATAAGTCAGCATCTCTTTGTCCACAACAAAACTTTCGTTCACCGTGAAATCTTGCTGCGACTTTAAAAGCTCTTCCGCGATTGCTGTTCGCTCGTCGAATCGTTTTAAATAACGGTTAAAAACATCAAACGCAAACTGGAGATTGCCGCTTTTGAGCTGTTCGCCGAGTTGAGTTTCGTTTTGAGCGAATTCGTCGATATCCGACTGATTAAAGTAATACTTCATCGGATCAAGTGCCTTGAGATACAGCGAAAACGCTCGTTTGGAAAACTCCGCATCCAACGGATGTTTCGAAATGTGCCGTCTCGGTAAATCAATAGAAATGAGCCGCGCAATCAGATTATCCGTTCGAGTCGGAGCAAGATTGCCGCCGATTGCAGAATTTCCTTCTTGCGGAATTGTCGCGGCATTACACGCAATTTGCGACATTGCCGATGCAATCATCAAAACCGCCGCGATTAACAAACTCCAGTGATTTTTTAGTTCTTTATGAAAAATACGTTTCATAGTCGTCATGTCGATGCGCCTCATTTTTTACTTCTTCGTTTTGTCAGGTCAAAATTTTTATTGCACAATTCCTGGAAACTCGTTCGCTTGCGCAGTTTGACCAAATTCGAGTTGCCAGCAATACGCACACTCTATTATCGGCATTTTTTTCTTTTTGAAAATACACAAGAGCAGTTTTCGGAAAAAAAAGATGTTTTTCGTAGGATTTAAGCGAATTTACAACGAACATTCCTTTCTCAATTAAATAAGAGTTTCCACCGTAAGTCATTGATACTGTATCGGTTACGTCAATTTTTGTTTTTTGATGTGTTGGCTACATTTTGTAGTTTGATTTTGATTTTTGAAGGGATGATTTCTGGGATTGGGATGTTGGCAAGTGTCAGGAGTTGTTCGATTTCTTTGTGTGGTTTGGGAACATAAAGGGCAGGGATGTTGCCGTCGAGTTGAACTTCCACAGGGAACTTCTAAACAAAAGTATTAACACAAATATTACGCGGTGCTTTGCAAGAGTTTTTTGATAGTGGCACGTATTTTTTTGATTTTTTTTGGGTTGTCGTTTACGCAAAAGTATTAACACAAGTTTTGGCA
>JAIRYX010000133.1 GCA_031267635.1 Planctomycetaceae bacterium | reverse complement strand
AATCGCCTAATTCTATTTGAAAACCATACCGGAAATAATAAAAAATAAACAAAAAAATGCAATACCAAAATATCTAAACAATAATCTCACCGACTATACTACGCAATCGATATATATTGTCAAAACTTGTGGGAATACTTTTGGTTATTGCAGCCCTTATGAGATTCCCTTAGTAATACTCATTGCACTTGAAATTTCGGTTTTCACTGATGTCGTTATACCGTAAAACCCGGTTTGATTTCCAGTCATAAAACAGAAAACTCAAGTGCAATGAGTACACAAACACAAAGCGTCGTGAACGGACGGGTATATTCCCCCAAAAAGGTTAACTAAGTCAGCGAATATTTACGTTTTGAGCGTCCGCACATCGGGAAGATTACCGAGCGTGAACGGAAGTTCCTCTGTGATTTCTCGTCCGTTGTCCAGAATGACGCGGACACGGACGCACCAATGCACTTTGACAATAATACCGTGATAGCTGAGCGGGCTTCGTGGCAATTTCGCGCTAAAACGTCCCGGATGGCGCGGATCAATCCAGTCTCCTGCGTCGGCGGAACGCCGCCAATGGTCGTGCATGCCGAAATCTTCCGTTCCTTTTCCTTCGGTAAACCAAAGCACGCTAACCTCGACCGCTTGAATCGTCTCGCTTCCCATTGAATCAAAACGATAACTTCCGGCAAGCGTTTCACCGGGCAAATACTGTCGGCTTCTCCGACCATCAAACGTAACGATAATCTGCGGTGTGGACATGTGGATTACTTCTCCATAATGCTTTCCGTATTTTCGATCAAGATAAGCCGCTTATGTTTAGAATGATCTAAATTAGCGTTTACTTAATGTTCATCTTATCTACAATTATCCTTTCATTATAGCACAAAAAACGTGAAAAAATAACAAACAAAAATTGAACTCTGTCGAGAGTATAGCAAGTTTACGATAGTTAGGAAAGACCAATTGGTAAAAACACCTTGAAAGGACTGCCTTTTATGTTTTGTTTTTGCAAGTTTTTTTGAAGCTCTTTTCTGAAATAAGAGATCGTTGCTAGGAAATTCCCAAACATTTACAAACTTGACCGACGAAATTTTGACCAATTGATTCCTAACTTACGCATTCTTGCCCGAAGCGTATGCGGGTTGATTTTCAAAAGTGCCGCCGCTCCGTAGTCTCCTTCGACAATGCCATGCGTAAGCATCAACACTGATTCGATATGTTGCCGTGCGACTTCGTCGAGAGTCAGCACTTCAAGATTTTCCGGCAACTCGTTTTCAATCAATTCATCGGCTTTATCGTTTTTGTCTTCTTGCTTTTCTGTATATTGCGGCGCATCGCTTTGCGAAGAGTTCAAATCAGAGGACAACGGTTCATTTGATGCGATTTTCGCAAGAACGTTTTCTCCGTGTAATTCGAGGAGGGAGTCATATAATGCCAGTCGGGTCCCGTCGCCTAAAAGTACCGCGCGGTCGATGATAGCTCCAAATTCTCGCACGTTTCCGGGCCACGAATATCTTTCAAGAATTTCTATATCTTCTTTTGTTATAATAACTTCCGGCAAATGAAATTTTTGTGTTGCCCGTAAAACATAATACTGCGTCAACAATCGAATATCTTCAATGCGTTCTCGAAGTGGCGGAATCCGAATCGGAAAAACGGAAATCCGATACCATAAATCTTCTCGAAACACTCCTTCTTTGACCATTTGACGTAAATTCCGATGTGTCGCCGCGATAATTCGTACATCGACACGAATTGTTTTACCGCTTCCGCCGACCGGCTCAAAGCATCCGTCCTGCAAAACTCGAAGAAAACGAACCTGTGCCGCCATCGGAAGTTCGCCGATTTCATCCAACAAAAGCGTGCCACCGTTTGCGCGTTCAAACCAACCTTTACGACTGTCCACAGCACCAGTGAATGCTCCTTTTTCGTGTCCAAAAAGATAAGAATCAATGAGTTCCGGCGGAACCGCCCCGCAATTGACTTTTAGAAAAGTCTGTTCCGCACGGCGAGAAACCTCGTGAATATAGCGTGCGAACACTTCTTTTCCGCTTCCGGTTTCCCCTAGAAGCAAAACCGGAACATCTGACCTTGCAACGAGTTTCGCCCGTTCCAACACCAGTTTTAATCCTGTGTCACGTCCAATGATTGTTTCACCGAACATAAATTCCGCCCATTATTTCCGCGTTAAGAAATTTTGCTCATCAATCGAAAATATTCCACCCAAAATTTATCGACTTATTTCCACTAGATGTTTTAATATCTATAGGATTAGTCGGCATTGCCATCATATTACACGGAAAATCAAAAGAATACAAGAGCGTCCGCAGTGAAAAAATGATTGTTTACTTTTTTTATAAAAAGATCTATGATATTTCGCGGCTGTTTCCGTGAATAATCACGATTTATTTGATAAAAATTTGTATTGAAAACAAGCTCAAAATTTTTCTGATTTTTTCCGAAAAGAAGGGAAACACAATCTTGACAATGGTTTGGATATTGCTATTTTTATCGTTTAACGCTTTCACAAAGCATAAAAATTTTCTTGATAAAGAAAGGGAAAAAATGGTTCGTAATCGAATTTATGAAACAATCACTCAAACAACTTTTGACACGCCGCTCGTTAAATTGAGTAACATTATTCCGAAAGAACATGCGACAGTGTTGCTGAAACTGGAATTTTTCAATCCGCTTTCGAGTGTCAAAGACCGAATTGGTCGCGCGATGATTGAGGCGGCGCAGAACGCGGAAGTTTTGACGCCGGAAACTGAAATTATTGAGCCGACAAGCGGGAATACCGGAATCGCGCTTGCGTTTGTCGCGGCGGCAAATCACTTGAAATTGACATTAGTGATGCCGGAAACGATGAGCATGGAGCGGCGTTTGTTACTTGTCGCGCTCGGAGCGAATCTCGTATTGACGCCGGGCAATGCCGGAATGAAAGGTGCGATTGACAAAGCGTATCAACTTGCCGACCAAAATTCCAATTCGTGGATTCCGCAACAATTTGAAAATCCATCGAATCCGGCGATTCACGAAACGACGACCGGCCCGGAAATTTGGGCGGACACGCAAGGAAATGTTGATATTTTTCTGGCAGGAATCGGAACTGGAGGAACGTTCACCGGCTCGGTTCGTTTTCTGCGAAGCCGAAAACGGGACTTAGCGGCTTATGCGGTAGAACCTGCCGATTCGCCAGTTCTTTCTGGAGGAAAGCCGGGACCGCACGGTATTCAGGGAATCGGAGCCGGTTTCATTCCGAAAAACCTCGACCTATCTTTAATCAGCGATGTAGAAACGGTTTCCACTGACGAAGCATATTTTTGGGGGCGTCGGTTGGCGAAAGAAGAAGGAATTTTAGCGGGAATCAGTAGCGGTGCAAATGTTGCCGCTGCCGCCCGTCTCGCCGCCCGTCCTGAAAATCGCGGCAAAACGATTACCACTGTCGCAGCAAGCTGCGGTGAACGCTATCTTTCGACCAAACTGTTTCGTGAATGAATATACTCAAAAAGAATTTCTTGTATGATTATACATTCCACGGCAAGAAATTATCATTTATTCGTTGCTGCTATTATTGACGAAATAAAAGTGCAATTCCTTGCCGTAAGACGTATAACTCATAGAGAAACTGAAATGACATGTGAACTATTTATCCCAGACAAGAAATTGTCTGGGATAAGGTTGAAAGTAACGACGATTTATTGTTTAAAAGATTGGTTGTTGAGTTTTTTCAATAACGAGAACTTCTAAAAACCCCACTTTCAACAAATTCTACCATTGAAAAATAAGGACTTGCTGATGTTGGGAAGAGGTTTTTAGAAGTTCCCTGACGCTTTTCATTTTCCCTGGTACGAAGTTCCTCAATTTCCCTTGATATGAAAAATGTCAAATTTATAGGTATTTGACGTTGAAAAATGCCAAGTGAAATTGCGTGACTTTGTAATAGTTACTCATGTTACGCAAATAAGTTTTTTAAATTAAGTCGCTGTTCGTTGATTTTTTGTAACTATTCAGTTGCCGTCATTTTATTGGAAAATATTATATTGCCGCTTTTGTTTTTCTGAAATTCCCTTAGTAGCCCGAATTGCACCAATATACGCCCTTATTCCCTTATGTTTCGTTTAATTTTTTTGGTAACAATCCATCCTCTAAAAAATAAGGGCGGCAATAGTAAAGCCGTTCAGATAATTGCAATAATCAAATTTTTCGGATGACTAATCAATTGCAAATGGAACGAAAACGGATATATTGTTGTTGAAGCCGTATTCGGGAAAATACCGGTTTGTTGTCGAAGATTGAAAACTATACCGTAGCCGATATGGGCGGCAGGATTCGCTCTTGGGCAACCGTTTCGCGTTGTTTCGATTCCGTGTTCAGTTGCGAGATTTCTAAAACAGATGGAGTATATCTTCCACCCTTTTGAATGGAGACTTATCATGATCAAATTTATTCGTTTGATGGTTTTGTTTGTGGCAACATTATTGTTTGCTCCGTTTTGTATGGCAACGGAGAAGCAAGAAATTGTCGAAACGTTTTTTCGGACTCTTCAGGAAAAACGCTATGAGGAAACGGTGTTACTCTTTGCTGATGAACTGCGGTTTCAATGTTCCGAACAGCAACTCAGTTCAACAATGAAATCTATTATCAAACAGGAAACCTATATCGCCGATACACCGGATGATAGAACGAATCGGGAAAATCAATCAATAACCGGCGAATTACAATCGTTCGACGTTGTGAAAAAAACATCTCATCCAAACGGCGCACTTTACGAATCAACTTTACGTTTCAAGAACGCCGTGCTGCAATGCCATGTTGCGGTTGACGCCGGTAAAATTGCCGCGTTTGAATTTCTTGCCGTTCCCAATGAACCGGCACCGGAATTTGGGGAGACAAATTTTAATAATACGGTCATTGGAAAAATTCTCGGTTATGAATATTCAATTCGTGTTGCGTTTATTACTGACGAGGGTAAAAAACCGGAAGCATCACTCCCTAGATTTATGTTGCTTCAAAAAATTGACGTCCTGCCGTCGGACATTAAAGACAATGGGACATACTCGAAATACTGGACTTCTCCGCAAGACGGATCCCATTGGCAAATTCTTCATCTCAATAACAATTATTCGAAACAGGATTACGATTTTATCAAGGACGTCGTTTTTCAAGTCAATGGTTTACCTGCGGGAACTTATCGTGTCGCGTTTAATAATAACCATTACTGCGAGGATGCGAAGTCGGTTTACTTTGGTTTGACAGACGCTATTTCAGTTGGCAAAGAGAATAAAAACGCAAACGTTACTCAAAAACTTATTCATGGCGGAGCGTTACGGATTCACGCTGTTGATGTTGATTCCGGTGAACAGATCGACAATGTTTCTAATGACTTAATACGTCAAAATATCCTCGCCAATTTTTTGCGTCAACATGATAAGCATGAAACCACGTATCTTTTTCCGGGGCAATATACATTTTCCTTTTGGAAACAAGTCTCGACTCCGAGTGATCGTATATATACTCCGGTTGAGGAAAAATATGAAGCGGAAATTGTTGACGGTAAAGAATCTGTTATCCATGTTAAGTTACGTTCCCGCCCGCAAACGGAAGAGGAACTCAATGAACATTGGAAATACATCATCAAAGGAACGGTTCAAGATATTGATGGTAAACCTCTGCCGTTTGCCAAAATAACAATTATGGGTTTTGTGGAACATCGATCGGGTCAAGCGTCAATTACTGCCGATGAAAACGGACGATATACTTTTCGTTTTTCAAAAGATATGGTAAAAGCAATATGGAGCTATGATGGTACTGAACAACCAACACCGGAAAAACCTAATGTTTTACAAATTTCCGTTTCCGCCGAACATTCGGGTTATGTTTGGAAAGGGATTCGCGCCGCCGACGGACAACTCGTTTCCGATCAGTTTTTGATCAAAAATGAAAAGCGAAACGGCGAAGTGTCACGTAGCGATTTTCATAAAATGTTTTGCGTCAACCCGGAGCCAACCGATGAGATCAAGAAAAAACATAACTATCAATCTATCAATACAGTCTATCCGCTCCAACCGACGGAAATCAATATTGTCATGCAGCCGTCGATTCATTTTCAGGGCGTTGTCCAATTCGATGAAACGCCGGAAGCACAAGACGAACGTCAACGCGGCTTGAATCGCGCCGAAGTTATTTTTGATTTACCTCGTGCGGAAAGAGCATCGTACCAACCGGTTTTTTACGGCGAGTCGGATGAAAATTTCCATTTCAAAATAGATGTATTGCCGCAAGATGTTGGAGTTCAATTCGGGATGTCGTTACCGTTTCCGCCTTCTTGGAAAAACGACATTGTTGTTGCGAAAACAGACGTATTCAAATTGCCGCCTGCTGGAAATTATCAGGTTGTTCTCTATTGGAAAACGGAAACACAACACAACGCCCGTCGGCATCAACTTGCCGTTCAATCCTTGACCGACGCCGACGGAAAAACAGTTGAAACGGAAATAATCAGACCAGCGATTCAACCGGATTTTCTTTTTAATCGTTGGATATTTACCGGAATATTGCGAGAGGATTCCGGTAAACCCGTGTCCGACGCGGAAGTGACACTTCACCGCTATAATCAATCTTTGGGACAAAATTTAGAAACGTTAAAAACCGACGCCGATGGGAAATTTACCGTTTCGGAAATAAAACCTTACCATGTTGACACGAATGACATTCAACGATCACAAGACGGTGAATTTCTTGCTGTCCTTTTCAATAAAGACGAATTCTTACAAAAAGAACAGGTTTTTGAATGCGACGCTCTGTTAATATTCCTTTCTGATACGGAAAATCCGCAGGAAAAAACTTTTTATAGCGGTACGATTTCCACCGAACGAATTGTTGAACCGCGAAAATCGATTGAGTTCGATTTCGTACTGTATCGTAGTCCGGTTATCGAAGGGCTTTTATACCATCCGTGGCTATTAACCGTCACTTTTCAAATCATGTTGATTGGTTATAATATTGACGTTGTGTTTAGGATATTCCATTTTTACCAAGGAGGTTATCATGCTTCGCTGAGATTACACAGAACAAGAAAAACAAACGTTTCATCATTTGCGATTTCATCATCCGAATCCTCGTATTCGGGAACGCTTTGAAGTCTTATGGCTTCACGCCAACGATGAACGTTTTCCGAA
>JAIRYX010000305.1 GCA_031267635.1 Planctomycetaceae bacterium | reverse complement strand
ATCGCGGCGAAGCATAATAACCTCCTTGGTAAAAATGGAATATCCTAAACACAACGTCAATATTATAACCAATCGACATGATTTGAAAAGTGACGGTTAATAGCCACGGATGGTATAGTAGGGGGAAGTAAACCAGTAATGGAGCAAAACGGCGGTGTTCATGTTCGCACTTTTGCAGATGGTTTTTGGTCAGGTTGGGGTTATATTCCCTATGTTTTATATGGGAGCGGGGCAACTTTTTGGTTAACTTCGTCGGAAGTTGAATCATATGGACTTTTATTACACCCCAATAAAACAAGAATAAATGTCAAAAAAAATAATTTAAGTATGTCTCAGCAAATAGTGGATATGCGAGGAGGAAGAAATTCTCTTTATGCTTCACTGCATCCAGCCGTTTGTACAACCAACATGAAAAGTACGGGAACGGCAGGATATGTCGATTATCGTATTCCCGATAGCTCAGTTTATGCTACGGTTACCTATTATGGGATGGGATTGTTTTACTCCGTTTGTAAGCCAAGGCACGCCAATGACAATAAATTTGCCTGTCACTTCAAGCAATGTCCGTGTAGAAAGAGGAGGGATGCCTGTTTCCAGTGATTTCCAGGTTATAGGAGTACATGCTGATTTCTTTGCTCAAGAAACTCTTCCATACCATTATTTTCAAGCTCAGCCCAATACAATGACTACTGATTCAAATGGTTACGTTCACCCTTATATGTAACCGGGTGTACCAATTGTTTTTTTGGCGTTTGATGAGAATGAAAAATGGCACCCAGGTGAGGAAATAATTATAGCTGGTAATAATGGCGTATCTACAAAAGTTGTTATAGGGAACTTCTAAAAACCTCACTTTCAACAAATTCTACCATTGAAAAATAAGGACTTGTTGATATTGGGAAGAGTTTTTTAGAAGTTCCCTATCTAATTGAGAATACACCTTCATTGATAAGTCCTGTAAATAATTACACTACATCAATAAATAATCCAGTGTATTTTCAATGGGGAACAACTACCAATGCTAGTGAGTACTCTTTAATTTTCTATGACCAAGACGGTGAACCCTATGGTAAGACTATTCCAGGAAATTACCAAATAAAAGGGTGTATATTGCCTGAACCAGGACAATATTTTTGGCGAGTTTTTGCATATGATTCAGATGGAGCTATCATGGCACGCAGTGCTTTAAGAAGTATCGTTATAACCAATGCTTCTACAAATAGTAGTTCTATTAATAACTCCATTTCAAATCATTCAAATTCCGTAACAAAGAATTTAAATGATTTAGAAGTAATCGCAATAAATCAAAATCTGCATCCTTCTGTAACCAACAGCAAGAAAGTAAAAATAGCATTGGGTTCTGAATTAGAAGAAAAAATATTTACTCGACTGACTTTAAATCCCATTGTTAAAACACCGGAAAATGTAATAAATCAAGTAAAAAAGCATGAAGAAATAATTGAGAGTAATAATGAAGAGTTCGACTATCTAAATGAGATTTTAGATTTGTTTGGATTCTAAAAGGTTTTATAAAACAATTATTTTTTCGAGAACCATATTTTTATTAGCCCGTGAAATATCGGGCTTTTTCTATGCCTAACTGAAGTACGATCAACATCGGGATTACTTTACATTGCGCGACAGTCAGAAGACGTTGCAACACGCAACGGGCGGCGCGGGTTTGGAAGCGTCGATTTATTCGGCGTTGGAGCGATTGACGGACGAGCGCTTGAATCACGTTTATTTTCGCGATGATGGAACGGAGATGCGCGTTGAGCGTTGTTTGATTGACAGTAACTGGGGACAAAGCACCGATGTTATTTATCAATTCTGCCGTCAGTCGAAACATGCGGCGGTGTTGTTTCCATCGCATGGTCAATATGTCGGCGCGTCAAGCATTCCGTTTGCGGAGCATAAACGTCAAAAGGGCGACAGCATCGGTCATCACTGGCGAATACCCGACAACAGCGGCGCAAGAGCGGTGCGGCATGTCATGATTGATACCAACTTTTGGAAAACGTTTGTTCATGCACAACTTGGGATTTTAATGGGTGATGCGGGTTGTCTTTCCATGTTCGGACATGAACCGAAACGTCATCGTCTGCTTGCCGAACATATCACGGCAGAGTATCGCGTTCGCACAATGGCGTATTCGCAGACGGTTGACGAATGGAAAAATCGCGTGTCAAGACCCGATAATCACTGGCTTGATTGTTTAGTCGGTTGCGCCGTCGGCGCGTCGATACAAGGCGCGGAATTAACAACGTTTCAAAGCAAACCAATCATCGCCCGCCCACGTATCAGACTCTCCGAATTGCAAAGACGACGGCAGTGATTGAGACAGGATTTGCAAGATTGACAGGATAGTTTTAAAACCATCCTGTTAATCCCGTAAATCATGTCAAAAAAATATTTTGAGAAAATTCGGAAATCGGCAATTTTTTTTGGAAAACATTTGACCTTCGTTTCCTATAACGGAAGTTCCCTTTTATGCAGATCGATTTTTCGTTTTGTACTTGAAATAAAGGGTTTTTGTGAAAAGCGTACCCAGTAAATATAAATTATTTTTTTGTTTTATTCTATATTTTCTGAATTTTTATGTTTTCATATTGTTTTAAGTACCCGATGAGTTGTATTATCTTGTTGCGATGGTTTGATTTGTTTTGGATTGGGGTGTTCCCATCTGAAATTTCTTACCCGAACAAGATGAACCTATTTTTTCCATAACAGAAAATCCGATGTACGTTGAAAAGTCCACTCGTATCGATAAACAAGGTATCGTTCACCCATACTATTTTTTGCGTCAATCCCGCCGTGAAGGTCAAAAAATTATTAAAACGACCATTCTCAATATCACCAACTGGGGCGAACAAAATTGCGAAGCGTTTGCCGCGCTCCTGAAAAATAAAAAAGCTATTGTCGCAAGTCGCAGAGAACCTTGTCAATCCTGCCGCCACAAAACCGTTTTCGGATTTATCGCCTCCTAAACCGCCGGAAATTGTTCAAGGCAAATCCATCGGTGCGGTTGGGTTACTGTATTTTTTAGCCAAACAACTTGGTCTTGTTGACGCACTCGGTGATTCTCGTGAAGGTCGGCTTGCCCTTTGGCAAGTTCTCGCGCGCACGATTGATCAAGGTTCCCGACTTTCCGCAACACGTCTTGCCCGAAATCATGAGATTGATTTTCTTGAATTGGGCAAGTTTGATGAAGATTCGTTGTATGCGAATCTTGACTGGCTCGCCCAACGTCAAGCCGAAATCGAAACAAGATTATACAATCAATGTTACGATCAATCGCCGTGTTCGTTGTTTTTGTACGACGTGACCTCGTCGTATTTTGAGGGAGTTCACAATGAACTCGCGGCTTTCGGTTACAACCGCGATAA
>JAIRYX010000092.1 GCA_031267635.1 Planctomycetaceae bacterium | reverse complement strand
TTTTTCTTGGAACCGCCGGATGCAGGATCAATCTGTTGTAAACATGTATAAGGAACAACAGCGATTCCGCCGGCTGTCGCGGTATCATCAGCATTATTCACGCCGGAACCTTCGCCGTTCATCGCATACGAACCAATAACCGTATTACGTCCAGAGGTAGTCACTCGTTCCGAAAAGACAATTGTCTTTGTCGTTCCGTCCGTCATTGTCGCCATGCCGCGATATTTTTGCGAGATCGTGAACACGCCTCGATTGTTCATGCACTTACCGGTATTGTTTTGGTCGTAGTATTTATCAGGCCAATCGCCGATAGAATACAAGTAAGTCGCTCTTCCGTTATCATTGCCATTATTCGCAATAATTTTACGGGCATAGGGATCCGACGGACAGAGGAGAGCGGGAACCGCTTGATTCCAAGGCGCAACACCATACGCATCACCTACGGTATTGCATCCTTGTTCGTAAATTGCGCCGTGTTCATAGAACGGCATCAGCACAAATAAGGGAGAATACCCGATCCAAGCGACTCTCCCAGACGATGTTGAAGCGGGCATGTATGCTATGCCAGCCGGAAAAGATTTGTAAGCGTCGTGGTAATTGTGCAACGCCAACCCAAACTGCTTGAGCTTGTTGGTGCATTGCATCCGACGCGCCGCTTCGCGAGCGGCTTGAACTGCCGGTAACAGTAATGCGATCAAAATTCCAATGATCGCAATCACGACTAAAAGTTCAACAAGTGTGAACCCTATTTTGTTTTTTAATTGTTTCATGTAAATATCTCCTCAATGATTTGTTAATGGAAATAAAATCTTTCAAATTATTTATGCTTGAATTTTGAGGATAATTCAAAATTCAAGTCTTTGGTTTCTCCAGTAATATCCGCTTCCAACGGCGTCAATTCTTTTTTGTTGTAAGCCGTCGGCGTAACTGTTTCAAGTTTTTCGCGAGTCGGGCTATCCGGCGTATCGTACAATTTTTCTCTACCGACGACTTTGACGCCGATAATCAATACCTTTTTTTTGCCCGGCGGAACCTCTGCGGCGTATGTTCCGTTGGTAATCGTTCCGCCGCTTGCTGTTGTGTCATTATTTACGGAAGAAAATTTGATTCCTCCCTGTTCAAGCGGTTTTCCGTCAATCGTTATTGTTCCTGTAACCTTCACGGTATTCACACTTTTAGGAGCGCATCCTATTGCGAAAACCAAAGACAACATCAACCAAACAGCGCACAACAATAAAACGTTTTTTTTCATAAATACTTTTCCATGTGAAAAACGAATGATTTCCTTGATAGACACGAAATGAGACGACCAATTACGGCAACGATTCAGATTCTCCACCGTCAGCGGAAAGTACAGCTTGCCACGAATTTGGCGAAACGGTATCGGACACAAACCTTACCGCACCATCGCATAAGCCGAGGTTCACACCGCCGGTGTGATAACTGCGCGGTGCGATTTCTACATCGGTGTTTGCGCCAACTTTTGTACACGGAGCTTTGGAAACATTTTCAACGCAAATACGACAGTAATCCGGTACTTTAGAATTAGGCGTGAGGTCGGCGTCTCTTGCCATAAATCCCGGACTTCCTTCGTCGTTTAGAAAATCTCCCCGTTGATCCGTCGTGCCGCCGGGCGCCGCGATAATGATTTCAGAAAACGCGGCGGTGTTAGATGTTCCGTCGGCGATATTCTCTAATCCGTAAACATGTCCCACTCCAAACGGCGCCCCCGTGAATCTTGCTTGTTCCTCCGTACTTTGATGAAGCGGCGAGTTTCCCATATTCGTCACGTAATTTCCCATCACTCGCCAATAAGTGTCGGTATTCCCTTGGTCAGAATTGGGGTTATTCGACGGACAATAATAACCGGCGATTTTTTGACGATATGTGTCAATGTTGCCGGCGTCGTGAAAGCGTTTGCCGAAATCGTATTGGCTGAACAACTGTTGTTGTTCAACGTAGGGCCACAATTCGGTGGGCCACGAAATTCGGCGATACGCTCTTCCATTCTCAACGGTACGATCGTTGTTGCAGGCGCCGATGTTGAACCAACCTTGTTTCGCGTCGGCATGAGTGTGGACGGCAAGCGACCACTGTTTGAGATTGTTGCTGCACTGCATTCTTCGCGCCGCTTCGCGAGCAGCTTGAACAGCGGGCAAAAGTAACGCGATCAAGATACCAATAATGGCAATGACCACAAGAAGTTCGACCAACGTAAACGCTCGACGAACAGAAGATTGTTTTCCAAATCGGACAGAAATGCTCGCAACAATACGGGCAAACAAGAGGGAAATCGCACGTAAAACATGATATATAAACCATTTTACGTACCCCGATGCATTTTGGCATTGTTCAAGTGAATCCAATGTTTTGTTCCAATTTTTCATTTTTTTCATTGCTGAAACTCCTTAATTTTAAGTTTTTTAATGATAGAATAACAAAAAACACAATGTTATTATTGTTCAGTAAATTGTTTTATGTTATTTTATGCAGGCAAATTGAAGCAGGCAATGTTGAATGTTGGGACTTTGTGAAATTTTTTTGAAAAGCTTGTTTATTTCACATTTTATGGAGGTTGGTTTGAAATTGCGATGAGTAGGTTTTTGAGCCAATTTTTGACTTATTTTTTCTGCAGGGCGCCGGGCTTTGGCATTCAGTTTTCGTGTTCCCGGACGTCAATCGCGGTAGTTATGCAAGAACGCCGTGTCCGACATCGTAACTTCGACGCTTGCACAGAACCATGAAGTCTTTGTCCGCATTCCATACAACTATTTGGGAACCGCGTTAACTTATCCAAAGCATTACTTGTTCAATAGCAATTGAAATATGTAAAATGTTTCGTCCACTCATGTTTTTATTACATATAATCCAATACCTTTTCTAAGTAACACTGCTAAGCAACCTTGCAGAACAACTCCGCTCAAATTTCGCTTCGCCCATCAATATAGAATACATTGATAGGCGATGATATAACTCTTTGTGTTTTTAGATCGGTAAATTTTGGTTTGATTCATCCCCAAAACCTCCGCCAATGCCCAGACCGGAACCCATCGCGCAAAGAAGAGCATCATTCACAACTGGTCAGTAAAATCAGTCATGTAACAGATTTATGCTGATTAAAATTTCGTTTTGTGCTTGAAATAGAGTGGTTTTGCGAAAAGCGTCTGATTATTTTGTTTTTTGGGGACAATATTTGAAAACGCTACCCTTTGAACGCTTGGTTAATATTGCCCAATGATAAAACCGCAATTATCTTTTGATATTACCAAGTGAAAAATATCAGAGTGACGTTCAAAATGCAGTTGCTTGCCCTCCAACAGCATAAGCGACGCCGATGAGAAACTAGATTTTGGAAGAATCAAGAGGTTTTCATCAATGATTTTGCCGCATTGTAAAGTTTGTCTACTTCGGAGTTTGTGAGTAGTCGATATTCGCCCGGAAGCAATTTTCCTAATTTTACAGGACCAACCGCAATTCGTTTTAACGACAAAACTTTATGTCCCAAACGGGCAAGCAGTCGCCGGATTTCCCGATTTTTTCCTTCTTTGAGCTCAATTTCGATTATGGAACTGTTTTTATGTGTTCCTTTAATGACAGCATGAGATGCTTTGGCGTGTCCTTCCGACAACCAAATTCCTTTTTTCAATTGCTGAACAATAATCGGTTCAATCAATCCGGCAACCTGAACGCGATAACATTTGGAAACTTCGTATTTGGGATGCGTCAGCCGCTCGGATAACGCGCCGTCGTTTGTCATCAACAACAACCCTTCACTTTCGATATCAAGTCGTCCAATTAGAAAAACTCTGCCCATTTTTTCAGGAATCAAATCCACAGCGCGCGGACGATGTTCCGGGTCATAATGCGTACAGACATAACCTTTAGGTTTATAAAGAGCAAGATAAATCGGTTTCGTTTTTTTCAGCGTTTCGCCATCAACGCGGACTTCCTGATTTCCCGGAAAAACTCGCACGCCAAGCTCGGTAACAACTTTGCGATCAATTTCCACTCGACCGGAAATAATAAGTTCCTCACACTCACGACGACTTCCAAATCCTGCCGCAGCAAGAACTTTCTGCAAACGATAACCCAAAATAGAATTTTCATTTTTATTTTGAAAGTCTTTTTTTGTCGCGTTTTCGGACGTAAATAAATGTTTGCGAGTTGGACGTTCCGGTATAGCTCGCTTTTTAGCTGTTTTTTTTCGGAAACCAGATCCCAAAAAAGTTTTTTTGTTTGAAGAAGATCGAGGCGTTTTTTGTAATTGTTCGGCATTACGTTTCAATGAATCGGATAAATTTTTATACATTTTTTTACCCGTCGATTTTTTCCGAAAACCAGATTGTTGATGGGAAGTAAGTTTTTTTTTCATTTGCAGACTGTCTCATTCTTCCCGAATTTTGGGAGTTTGAAGAAGATTATTTTTCGATTCAAAAAGCAGATAATCGTTTATTCTTTGTCGAAAAAACGATGTTTGGATATAATTGATCGTGCGGTGATATTTTCCGACATAACGATTGGCGTTGATTGATTCAATTTTGTTTCGGTTCTCTTCTGAAATTTGTGATAAACACGGTCCGAAACGTCCCAATGCGTCGGTGTGATAATTTGAACCGTACAAAAACGGATAAAATTTCAACGCACGATCATCCGGATTATAAAAAACAAAGATTTTTTCTGCAATTTTGGAAACATCGGCATGTCGTGAGTGGGCAGACAACCACAGTCGGTCTGTTGCGGCGGCTATCAATACAAGATGAATATGAAATCCCAAATCGCCGGAATTTTGGACTGCGTCGCAAATGATCCGATTTCCAAAACTGAAACCAATCATACAAATTTTACTTTCCGGTTTAAGTTTGCGTAAAAACATGGTCAAATATTGACCGCTTGTGTCCGCTACCGGAATTTTTGCGCGAATATCTTGACTTAAACACAAAAATTGCCGATCAGCGGGCCACTGCCAAAAAACGGTTCGGCAATGATGATTTTGAGAATACAAACGCACAAGTTTTGCACCGATCTCAACAGTATCGGATGTTGTTGAAGTATATCCCGGTGAAAAAATTACTAATGGGGTTTCAGGATTTTGTGTTTTGAAAAATTCATTGGCGCTTGATTTGATCCAACGATGATTGACAAGTTGATAATACGCAATTCTGTCGAACCCCGTTTCTGAAGCGTGCGTCCACGGTACGGAATGCGAGTCAATCAACCAAACGTCCTGCTGTCCGGCAAAGCTGGAAGTCGATGTCAATAACACAAGAAACGCAAAACAGAAAAAATTCTTTAAAAGTGTCATAACTCAACCTTTGCGAAAACACAAATTGGAGAAAAGTGAAATTTTATCCCTTCGACGATGATAAGAAACGTTTGCTTCATGCCAATAAATATATAGGTTTTCGTTATCAGTTTTACAACAAAAAATACAGTTTTTCGTAAAAAAGTTTTTACTTTCGCATCAATTACAATCTTCATATTCTAACTGATATTCGATTTTTGGCAATCCGACTTATGGGAACTTCTAAAAACCTTATTTTCAATAAATGTGACTGTTGAAAAATAAGGGCTTACGAATATTTGGGAGAGATTTTTAGAAGTTCCCTTATATGGTAACGATTCAGTCGATCAAACCACATAAATTCGTACCGGGCAACTGATTAGTTAAAAATTTTATACTTTCGATGGTTGTAGAGATAACGTCTCCCATACTTTGATAACCTTCCTACAATTACCGAAAACGATTTTTCATTTAAACAACGTGGGGCAACCCTTGCGGTTGCCCTCGAATTGCGATTACCCATACATTGCGGTTATCACGGCATCAAGGGCGACCGCAAGGGTTGCCCCTACATTGTTTAAATGATTTTTTCAGATTTAGAAAGGACACAAAGGACATTGGGGACACGAGAGACAAATGGTATATTGACAAAGGAGTGTCCCCTTTGTCACCAAGTCCCTTTTGTCTTTAATGTCCCTTTTTTGATGAAAACCTCAATTTCAAGTATGAAGGAGTATAAATTCATCATTTTCCCTTATATTCCGCGACATTCACCTTCCATTCGGATGGTTGACCGGCAACGATTTCTTTGGTCAACGGCGAAGTTTTTGCGTCCGTCAATATCTTTGGAATAATCAACGTCAACTTTGCGCTGCGGGCGTTTTTTTCGTTCGCATATACCGCCAGATCTTCCTGCGACATTTGGCTTTGTTCTTCCAGCGTTTTCCAATCTTCTGCAACTGGCGTTTTGATCAGCGTCATCAGAGCGTTACCTGCCGGAACGCCGGATTTTGAAAAATTTCCGATTGACGTTTGCATTACGGCTTTGCCGGAGGAATCCGTTTTGGCGGTCATTGAAACGCCGCTTATCGGCGGATTCATCTCAACGACGACAAATACTTCGTCCAACGGTTTGTTGCCGTCGGTTACAAAAACCGTGAGCGGGGCAACCTCAGGGAAACCGTCGGGAATATTCTTGCCGCAACCGGAAACAAGTAATAATAGCGAAAAGAAACAAATCATGTTTTTCATTGGAATACTCAAATGGTTTGTTGTTTGAAAAGCGGAAATCAACGGTTTCCGCTCATGTTATTGAAGGACACAAACACCATGCCCGCGTCCTGTTTTGTCTTTGTCTAAGCGGGAATATTTATGCAATCTTATTCCCGCCATTGCCGTAGTAAGAAATCACATCGCCGCAAAAATTATGGCAACGTACTGCTTTCACCGCCGCTTTTCGTTCCTAACGCGCCCCAAACGCCGAAATCGCTTATTCCGGTCTTTTTCGGTCGCGCCGCCGTTGCCGCAACGCCGCTGGTTAGGCAATTGATCGTTTCATTGACAAAATGCACGCTGCCGTCCACATTTGCACAATTCACACCGCCGGTATGATTGCTCGAAGGGCTAATAATCGCCGG
>JAIRYX010000503.1 GCA_031267635.1 Planctomycetaceae bacterium | reverse complement strand
CGACGGCTTTGAATTATAATCCAGACGATTAGACAAAGAACTTCTTTGATGGCTTGTTTCATTAGCGTGCGTAACGTGAGTTAATCACAACATCACGGCAAAAATTGAATCGGTCTGATTTCACCGCAGAATCCGTGTGATTCTTCTACTTTAACCGAGACCAATCGACAATGAGCAGGGCGTATTCTTCGCCGACTGTTCGTCTACGGGAATAGACAGACCGGCAACGGTAAGAGGAGCGTGTTGCATCGCTTGTTTCAGCAGTATAAAATAACGCTCCGTGAGGCGTAAATCGCCTAATTCTATTTGAAAACCATACCGGAAATAATAAAAAATAAACAAAAAAATGCAATACCAAAATAGCTAAACAATAATTTCCCCGACTATACTACGCAATCGATATATATTGCCAAAACTTGTGGGAATACTTTTGGTTCTAATGACCCCACTTTCAACAAATTCTACCATTGAAAAATAAGGACTTGCTGATATTAGGGAAAGGTTTTTAGAAGTTCTCTTAAGATTGTTACCAAGTGTGGACTTATTGGGTTTGAACGACTGAACAGTTACAGTGTTTTATCAATCAATCTTATTATAATACCCAAAATACCTAAATAATTACATTGTAGCCAATATAAAACAATCAATATTTCCATAACTTGAACTGGAACAAGGAGTTAGAAAAAACAGACTCTGGAAATTCGAACTAAACAAAGAAAAATCAATCAATTAGACTTCTCTTGAAAACAATGGTCTCAAGTCCCTCAAAAATCAAAGGGACAATTATTGTCTCTATATTCAGCAATCAAGACGGTGCAATGACCGTCTTGATTCTGTTATTGCTTTCCTAAAAAGTGAGTTTTAGTTATTGTCCTCATCAGAAACTAACGGCGTTCGTTTTTTGAACAACGGCGACGCACTTCCTTCTGCTGTTCCGATTTTTCTCTGATTGAATAAAGGAGACACCGGAGCCATTCCGTTTGTGGTCGGTGCGGCGTCTGGGTTTTCAAAATTGCGGAAAACATTGTCCGACATTCTGGCTTTTGCCGCGTCCGGCACCATACTGATTTTATTACCACTACGGTTGTTATTGCCGAAACCGATTTTTTCGGTCGGTAAACGGAATCCCATAAGATTGAATAATTCCTGAATAGTCAGTGATTTCACGTTGTAAAGTTTCGCATCGTTTTCCATCAACCCTTTGGCTTTGGACAAATCACCCGCCACTAAAGCGTCTTGTTGCTTTTTCGGATCAATCTTATTGGCAACAATATAATAAGTTGTATCTTTCGTAATTCCGCTACCTTCTTCAACCCGTTTATTGTTACCGTCGCGGATAACCGTTTCACGAACACGATTTCCATTTTCGTCGGTGATAAATCCTCCGGTTTGATCGTCAATATAAGTGTCTACAATACCACCGTTCATTTCAATGACCTGCTTGATAAACAAGACATCGCTGGATTTGTTATCGTCAATGTCCAGTCCGCACGACAACGCAAAATGTGTCTTTTGTCCCGGTTTCCAAATCGGCGTATAAACCATATCACCGACCATAATCGGATCAAGCCAAACATCTTCGGTAATATGAACTTCTGCCGTATTGTTGTCAAGAATTTTCACGACTTCCACTTTTCCTTTGTTCGATGCAATTGGCACATCTTTCACATCGGGCGGATAAACGCTGAATGACATTCGCGTAACTAATCCATCAGCGTAACCTTTATTGATTCGTGCTCTTTTAGAATCTGTACTAACCCAAATGATTTTTGCGTCTTGGTATGTTACAGTCGGCGACGTATATTGCGACACAAGAGTCGTCAAACTTTGGTTGATATCCATCACTTTTTTCTGACGGACAATTTCTTCGTCACGCCGTTTATTGGCTTCTTCAATCGCGGTGGTCGTATCCGTTTTCGTTTTGGTCAACTGTACATTAAGATCTTCGACTTGTTTTCGTATATCCCCTTCAAGTTGCGTGAATTTTGTTTGAGCATCGTCTAATTGTTTATTCGCATCGTCCACTTGTGCCATGAGATCAGCTTGCAGTTTTTCCTCTTTTTCATTTTGCTTGGCGACGATGTTTTGCAAGTCAAGATTTTGTTTCGTCATCGACTGATTTTCCGTCACTTTGTCTTTATAGGATTTTGTCAACTGTTCCAGCGCGACTTTGTAAGAGGTGACACTTTGTGGAACTCCGGTTGCAGCCACCGCAACTTCTGCCTCGAACGCGGTTTTAACATCCGCTACTTGAATTGCCGGATCGGAATAACCGATTAACGCACGTAGATCCGTACCTTCGGTCTTCAAATTATTGACTTCTCGTTGCGAGTCGTCATATTTTTTTTTCGCATCCGCAATTTGCGCGATCGTTCCTGTGTATTTGTTGTAAAAAACAACATTGACGACTATTGATATCAACAGAAACACGAGAAAAATAATCGTCCAAATCAGTAATGTTTGTGATTCACTACGAGCCATGTTTTATGCTCCTCTGAAGTCAGGCGGAATGACTGACAATCCCTGAAAAGTTAATTTAATCGCTTGAAATTTGCGGACTACGTCGAAAAGATTCGCATCAATTATTGCAAAATATCACTTATTTAATGATTTTTATCATTGTTTTGATTTTTTTGCAATACAATCTTGTATAAGTTCGATTTTAAGTAAGGCAAATTAGGATGTCAATAAAAAATTTCTTATGTAAACAAAATTTAGTGAGAAAATCACAGCTTTCATAAAAATTTTTCTTAAAATGACCGCTGCACGATATATGGTTGTAACAAATTTTATGCCAACTTCGTCAATAATCACAGAATTGTTCTATTCGTTGTCCAAATATCACTAATATTATTATTTTTTGAATAATTCGTATGTTTTTTTTCCTGATTCGTTCATTTCTTCGGTGGAAAATTCACACATTACTCGACAATAAACAATTGCCGGGCGCATGGATGCGTTGGTTTTTGAAAAAAGACAAAGTTTTGTCTCAATATTACAAAGATTTATTACAGCTTGAAGAGACGCTGAATGATGTGTCTTTGATAAAATCCGATGTACCGGAAAGTATTTGGAATGCAATATTTGTTGAATCGCATTTGAATAGCAAAGCAAGAAATATCTCTGCGCAGTATGGTGCTAAAAAGCAACATGATGATATTTTTTGTTCTCTTCGTAAGAAAAATTTTATCACTGTAGCATCTTGTGGCTTGTTTGTCGTTATAAGTTTATCAATATTGCTTCGATTATCAAATAAACAAAGCGAAATGGCAACTATTTACGAAACTGCTACCAAAACGCCGATTGCAAAAAATAATGAAAACGCCTTTGCCTGCTCTTCTGAAGTCGTTTTGAGTCCGCAAGATGTGATTCCGTCAGCACTTCAAGAAGTTTTTCGTCCGGCACTGGTCCCGCTTCGGGAAACTTATGAAAGCGGAAAACAAACGGTTCTTGATGATCTTGGTTCTTTACCGTTACAACCCATTAGCGACTTGAGAAATTTTTTATATGCAAAATACGAAACGCCCTTAAGTTTCATCTTGCAATCGAATGCAAATTCATCAGAAGTTTCAACAAAGTCTGACAGTTTTTTCATTGATCTGTTGCTCAATGCAGATTATTGGTTTTCTACCAATGATCAAGATTGAATCAAAACGTATGACAAAAAACGTTTTTATGAATGGAGATCAAACCGGATTTTACGGTATAACGATGCCAGTGAAAACCGAAATTCCAAGTGCAAGAAGTATAATTCAACCATATCTCACGACTTTAGTACTTTCTGGTCTCGCAATCACCTTGTACGGCCATCTTCATTTCGCCAATGTTTGAGACAAATTGATGAAATAAAATAGTAGAGACGCACAACTGTGCGTCTCTACTTAAAAATAATCGAAAAAACTCACTCGCAGTAAAAAAGCTTCGTTTAGTTTTTCTCGTCTTCTACAGTCTCATTCGACTTTGATCGTGCGGAAGAACGTTTTTCACTCGCTGCTTTTTTCTGCGACTCGACTTTTTCCTTTTGTTCTGGCATCAAAACCGCTTCAATTTGAGCGTCGCGTTCCGCCGTCAATTTTTCAATTCGCAACGCCAGAAGTTCAATCAATCCAAAATAGGACTGTTGAATTTTATAAATTTTCTCCTTTTGTTCCGCCGTAGTCACATTACTATAATACTGTGGAAGGCGGCGAGAAAATTTCTTTGTTACGATCAAACCGCGTGACGCTTCGCTGTTTTCCTGATCTTTGGTTTCCAATTGAAACACGGGTGCAACTTTCGCATCGGTAGTTGAATCATTACCGGTTTGCGTTTGTGCGTAAAGCATCGACGACATTCCGATTCCGGCAACTGCCAGAAACGTTAAAAATAATTTTTTCATTTTGACTTTCTCTTCAAAATTTTTGAAAAATTTGAAAATCCTAAATCATCAAACATGGCAATCCTTTATTCATGGTGTGAATATCCAAATGATATTCTAAATTTCTATTTTACAAGCAGCCAAACACAAAAACAATTCCCAAAAAACAATTTTTTGAAAATTTTCCGATTATTTTACTTTTTGGGGAGTCGATAGCAAAATTTCTTCATCGTTTCATATTTTTACTGGGCAACATAGGTATAGTATGCCATAAAAATAGGGGTTTTTGAACTTTACAAAACACCTAGACTAACTATACTATTTACTTTAGCGATTCTAATTGTGTTTTTAAATATTGCCTCCCCGAAAAAACGAAATAATCAGAAAAATAATTTATTTCAATAACTTACTTTCTGATTATTCTGTTATACTATGTTTACGTTTTTTTATCCGATTTTTAACTGTTCACCGGCAATGATGGCGTTCATGCGGCGGATAAGTTCCGAGTCTTGAGCTGCTCCGGTTTCGTCCGACATCCAGCCGTTATAATTGACCGCGTCAAGAGCGCGGCGAACTGTTGACCAATTAATATTTCCTTCGTACAAACGACGAAAATTTCTCACGCTACCGCCGTCTTTGCTCTCGCTATCCACGAGAAAATCTTTGCAGTGTGTTTTGATAATCGTTGTGCCGCACGTTGCCACCCATTCTTCGGGCGGTGCGTATTTGGCATGGTTGCCGAGGTCAAGATAGGTGCGCACCCAAATATTGTCAAATGATCTGACAAATGCAGCGAAAAATTCCGGCTTGACCCACAAATTATTCCACACGTTTTCAATACCGATGACCACGCCGAGTTCCGCCGCAAGCGGAATCAAACTGTTGACGGCTTCAATACTCGTTTCAGTCGCAATGTTTTGCTGTTGAATGTATTTTTCAAATTTCGCGCTGTCGCCATCCGCCACTTTATTGACTTTCAGCGTTTTCGGGTCGAAAGCAATTTTGAACTCTTGCGGAGTGGGAATCCAGTCGGCTTGATCAAAACTGCCGATTTTGCACGGTACAAGTAAAATTGTATCCGCACCGTAAGCCGCCGCCGCGCGAAGTGCTGTCGCGGTTTCGTCAATTGTTTTTTGACGTACCACTTTATCATCGGCGTTAAAATTTGCCCAACCGCGCATCACCGAATGAATCCGCAAACCATGCTTTTCGGCAAGAAGCCGTCCGGTAGCGGCTTTTTCCGGTGTTGTGTTCCAAGCCGTCGTTTCAACACCTTCAAAACCGGCGTTGACCAATGACTCAAATTTTTTGTCGTCCGGTTCGCCGACAATCGCAGCTTTGAAAATTTGGGTCTTGAAATTTGACGAAGTCGTGCCATCGGTTTGCGCAAAAGCGGCATTGGCTGAATGATTTTGTACAGAAACCTGCGATGCTGCAACAATTCCGGCGGCAACGGTGGCAGATGTTCCTAAAAACTGACGGCGCGAGACAGAATTTGACATAATTCTCTCCTAAAAATGTTTGATACGTTGTAAAATTTTCAAAAAAATCACGAGGTTATTGACAGCTATGAAAATTTGTCTAAAATAGCTATCGATATTTGGGCGTCGTAGCCAAATGGCTAAGGCAGTGGATTGCAAATCCACCATGTCCCGGTTCGAGTCCGGGCGACGCCTTTGGAAACGTCTGTAAAACGGATAAGCAATTTATTGTTTGTCCGTTTAGTTTTGGGGGTTGTTGTTCTTGAATAACACAATACACGAGGACGGTTTCAAAAACAAAGACTTACGGTAATTTGTCAATCCGTTCCAACAATGTTGCTGTTCGGAAGATGCCGCGAAGGGCAAGCGGTTTGTTCGGCTCTTTGGGATTGAAAATTGCAACCGTAGGAACTTGTTCGCCGCCAAGCTGTCGTAGCAAGCTGGTAATGTTCTCATCGCCGTATGTCCAATCGGCTTGCAGCGTAACAATTTCCTTTTCGTCAATTTTAGCGAGTACCGCTTTATCATTCAACACATATTTTTCTAATCCTTTGCATGTTGTACACCAATCGGCGGTGAAATCAACGATGACCGATTTGCCTGCCGCAAGATTTGTTTCTAATTTTTCCGGCGTAAAATTGTTCCAATACTTTTTTTGAACAAGCCGTTCCGCGTTTTGTTCGCACCATTTTTCGAGTTTGGTTTGCATCGCCCCTTGTAGTGTTTCCGTGAAAATTATCGGAAATGATAAAATAATTGTTGCGGATATCACAATCAGCGACACGCTCCAAACGCGAATCCGTACCGCGAATTTTGCCGTAAGCGGTGTTTTACCGATATACCAGCACGCGAACCAAACCGCAAAAAGTAACAAGATTGTTGGGACGGCAAGCGGAATCGGCAAATAGTACAAAATCCACACAACGACCGAAAGCATCATAAACCCCATGATTTTTTTGAACGAATCCATCCATGCACCGGGTTTCGGCAGAAAACGTACTAATTCGGGGAACGCACCGATGAGCAAATACGGCGACGCCATACCGAGACCGATGACAAGGTAGGTCAGTACGGCAATATGATGATTTCCTTTGGCTGTTTCTTGTTGCGTCCAGACGAGTGCGGTTGCTAAAAACGGCGCGCTGCACGGAATCGCAAGTAACGTTGTGATAATCCCTTTGAAAAACGCACCGAAAAATCCCTCCTGTCCCATGAGCTGCATCGACTTACCAGAACCGAGAAACGCCGGCATTCGAATTTCCCAAATATCCAGCATACTTAAAGTTAAGGCAAACATCACACAACAAAGTCCGACGCTGAAATAACTGTATTTGAACATCACGCTCAAGCCCTGCGATAAAATGCCGAGAACCAAAAAGACGAACAGAATACCAAATGTGTACCACAAATTTAAAACAAACGCATAACTGCGATTTTTCCCCGCTTGTTCAAAAAAAGAAAGAATTTTCAAACTAATCACCGGCAGAACGCACGGCATGATGTTCAAAATCAGACCACCAAGAAACGCAATCGCCAATTGCCGCAACCAATCGCCTTGCAATTGCGTTTGCTCGACAACCTGAATTTCATCTATAGAAAACGTCTCTGTTGTCGGTGATTTATTATTTGTATTTTGTGCATTATCAATATTCGACCAACGGATTCCAAGTTCATCGGCAACTTGGCGCGCGGCGGCAATTTCCGATGTAACATCTTTTTTTTCAAAGTGTAACGTCAAATTATTTTTGACGAGAATACATCCGATTTTTGCTTCGTCGTCGCAAACTTGACCGTTGAACGCGGCTTTGATTTCGAGTTGTTCGCGCGAACCGGACAAAATTTCAATGGGGGCAATCCAAATGACTGTCCCGCTATGTTGTTCATCCGGTACGTCGAAAAATTCATTTTTCTTCGTAATATATTTTACCGTCGGCGCAAAACCACCAATTTGCCGAAATCGCTCATTATTCTCAAGTTGAATTTTGGTTGGCATTGAACCGCCATCTTTTTGTGTTACAGAAAAAACATGCCAACCTGGAATAATGGTCATTTGCATCATCACAAACGCACGATTTTCAATATCTGGGTCAGCGGCGATTTGTCCCAAAAGCTGATATTGATTGACTTGAGCTTGTATCGGCGAATCAAAATTATACAAGCCCTGCAAACTTTTCGTGTGATTACTGCCGAAATTTGGCGGCGACAAGTTTTGCGCAATCACACGATCAATGAAATAATTTTCCTGCAACAGGAAAATCGAAATCCATAAGATAAAAAGAAAGGGGGTTTGTATGTGATTTTCTCTTGGCATTATTTTTCAACTCCGAAATAAGTTTTATGTCAATTGATTTCATTTCAAAATTTTAACATAATCAACATTTTTTACAAGAGAAAATCACATGGTTCGATTTTGAAGTCGCGCACAAAATGGATTATGTTTGCGATCCACGAAAGTCACAAAAAAATACGAAAAAATTGCAGAACACATAGAAATTCACGGAATATTTTTCTGCAAAATTTAGCGTATCCTTCGGCGCAATCTGTTTCCGCAAAGATATCCGTCAAAACAAACTGTTGCGACTCTTTTCTCCTGTCACAAACGTCTCTCTTGCTCCTTTTGTTCCTGAAAAGTGTTTTGGGGGAATTTTCAGAATTTCCTACAAGACTCCCAAAATGCTGAGAACGAAAGCTCTAATTTAACGAATAAGTCTATTATTGTAACGGTCAGTCGATTAAACCACATAAATCTGTACTTGAGTAACTGTAGAGTTACCCAGTGCGGACTGATTTTTAAGGAAATTCGGTTTAAAAGTAACGATTCAGTTGCCCTGTGCGGATGTATTGGGGTTGAGCGACTGAAATCGTTACGAACATAGAATATCTTTCTCAAGAAAAAAACATCAGAAAACAGTCTGGGAAACCTTCCGGTGAACAACTGGGACACGAGGAACAAGATCATTATGCATAGGAGCAGCTATGTATCCTGTTCCGGTAGTCCCCTGAGTCCCAATCGTTTCTGAAGAAGCGGGAGTAAAAAGTACCGCGAACGAGCACTTATCAGGGATCTTCACTAGCAAACCATGTTACGGGATTTATTCTCTCGAACACTGATTTTTTTTTCGGCGGAGCGATTGTTTTTGTATCGTCTTCTTGATCGGCATACATCCCGGAAGAGTAGGAACGTTCTTTTCCTTGAACATCAGCGTCAATCACATACTGGCACGTCAGCGCACGCTGTCCGTTGGGCTGTTGCGTATTTGTTTCGCCAAGGAAATCAAGCATGTCCTGATACGAACCGCTTAGCTCGGCAATCGCCCGTAAAATAGTATCCAGAGAGTTGGGAATAATTCGCGTCGAATTGATACCGCCGGGATTGACGCGCACGACTTTCACTTGATTCGGCGCAGCCACGTCCACCATAATTTGTGGTCCGGCATTACCGACAAACGGTCCGTTTAACGCGATATTTTGCGAGAAAAGCACGATTTCATTCCGCCGCGACTTCAATACATGAACCATTGGCTGACGTGTGTTCAAGACATGATAATTGACTTGATCCTTTCCGAGTTGCTCGCCGCGGATACTTGGATGTTCCGGGTCGCGCCGCCATATCGCCCAAAAGGCACTGTATCGCAGCGACGGATCATCTTCCGCCAACAACGGTACGAGACTTTCCATCGCCTCCTGATTACTCCCCATTGCTGTCAACGCAAGAATCGCCGACGCACGTTTTTCCAAATTCTGACGCGTAATATCCGCCAGAATTTCGCCAACGCCCGGCTTGCTCATATATGCCAATGCTTCTGCAGAATAAAAACGGATGTTTTCGTTGGGACTTTTTAATCCTTCATTGAGCGACTCCGCTCCCGCCTTACCCGAAAGAGCTTCTAACTGCAACGCTGCCAGCAATGACGTTGACGGATCAAGCAATTCATTTTTCAGTTCTTCAAGACGTTTCGTTTGTTCCGTTTCATTTTCAAAACAACGAATCGAGAGCAAAACCGCGAGGTATCGATTCGGCGCAACCCGATAATCCGGGTGCATTTTCACGTCAACCGAAACGGACGGCTGCGATTTCGCTTTTGCAACGCCGGTTGGCTCACCGGGAATCTTGAATCTGCGGTTAATGCGCTGCTCAATTTCGGAGGCAACTTGTGCGAGCTGTCCTTCATTTCGTCCCTCGCGATCCAGTGTGAGCGTGAAATCACGATCATGCATACAAACCGCTTTGCCCAAAACCGTCGCTCGTTTTCCATTATCTGCTCTTGATTTGTTTTCATCGGAGGGATCAAGCAAGAGGGGACCTTTCACATACGCCCATGTATGTCCCGAATGAAAATCCTGCATTTCCGAAAGCGACGTTTTATAAAGCCAGCCGCCGCGAAGACTTGTCGTTTCGCTTCCCGGCGGAAGGGTAACTTCCACATCAAACGTTTCTCCTTTAAGAATTCCCGGCGGAATTTTTCCCTTAACGTGGACAATTGAAGTTGTCGGCGAATCAAGCCATTGATCAATATTTTTGATTTCATCCCGCTGAAGCGAGTTTCGCACTACCTGCCGATAACGCGAATCGGACTCAACACCTCCGGTTCCGCTCAATTCAGAGACAATACTAATGTTGTCCACAACAAAATAATTCCAGCTACTACCACCCGGCGTTGCGTAATCGGCAAGCAAGCGGTTTCGCGGAATCGGTTTCGCTTGAAAATTGTTACCACCGCGCGGCGCAAGAGGGTTTTTACATCCCATCAACGACCAACAAAACGGCGTACAAAGTAAAAGTGATAGAAATGCTCTTCTTTTCATTGTTGTACCTGGAATCATTCAGAAATGGAATCATTTCACCCGAATCGTAAGAAAATCCCGCCGAAGGTTCAAGAGGAATTTTTTATTTTTGAAGAACAATTTGGAGAATATGAATTTTGGTAGCTATTAACTCATGTTATACCGAATCTCAATTCCGTCCAAAACAGGATATTCATAGAGCATCCAACGCCAATCGCCGACTTCCCGGCTTGCACCCGCGGCGTAAGAAAACAACAAACCGCGACCTATTCACCAAAAATTCTACCTAAAACACCAATACTATCTAAATTACTTCGTGTTTCCAAAGGTCAACTGGAACAGTCGGAATTTGTGGGGCAGATGAAATCATCAGCAACGAAGAATAGATTCTCAAGAATTTTAATTCATCCCGCAAGCTCATTGTTTTCAATGCTTTAGAATAATTTCTGGGAGAATCCACCGTCTCTAAAATCCCTAAAAATCCCCTGTACCAGCGGAAGTTTCCCGGAACTCTGGGGAACTTTCTTGGAGATCTGGGAAACTTCCGAGGAAATTCCATACCTAATAACGGAAGTCGTGTTGCTAATAAAAGGATATTTGGAAAGTCCTGAAACCGGAAAACAACTTCCGATTCGCCGTGCAACCCAAAACTTCCACTCGCGACGGTGATACAATCATGCAATGTATTATGTTGTCCATCGAAGTTGCCCAACCCGAGCAACCGCTAAAATTATCGACGTATTATATCGGTCATGAAATTACAATGAAACCGGAAGAAATCAGATTCTTCCTCTTCGAGCTCGCAAAACCGGTCGAATATAAAAAATTTCACCAAACGACCGCCTTCAAAAAAAATACCAATAAGAAAAACCTAAAAAGAAAGAACCACGTCTCAACAAAAAAAATACTAAACCAAGGAAAATAAAACAATTATGCTTAACTTGAAACTGCTGCCGAATAGGGTAAATAATTAGTTTTTTTTAATCGTTTGGCGAATCGAATAATCTTTAGAACGTCTGTTTTGATACGAAATAAACAACTCGGCGATAATTCCGACCGTAACTAACTGCGCACCGAACAAAAGCAAGACAACACCGAAAATCACGCCCGGATGATCTTTCAATAAAAACATTTTTTCAGCTTCCACGTAATGTGTCATAACCAAAATGCCGGAAAAAATCCGCCGAAAGGCGTAATAAAGAATCGTTATCATCCCGATAGTAAACGAAACCAATCCGCATGTTCCCATAAAATGCTGTGGACGCTGACCGTAGCCGGTGATGAATTTCACGGTGAGAAGGTCGAGAAAACCTTTGACAAACCGCGTAAAACCGTATTTCGATTTACCAGTAGTTCGCGGACGATGCTGCACGATTTTTTCGCCGACTGTATAACCTCGTGCGGCGGCGAGAACCGGAACGAACCGATGCAATTCGCCATAAAGCGTGATTTCGTCGAAAATTTGACGACGGTAAATTTTCATCCCGCAATTATGATCGTGAAGTTTCACACCAGTCAACCAACTGACTGTTGCATTAAAAATTCGGGACGGCAAAACTTTATGCCAAGGGTCGTGCCGCGTTTGTTTCCAGCCGCTGACCACATCGAGACTTGTTGCCATCATTTGCAGAAATTCAGGAATTTCGTGCGGATCGTCCTGCAAATCAGCATCAAGTGTCATCACTAAATCGCCGCTTGCCGCTTCAAAACCGGCATTGAGTGCCGCCGCTTTTCCAAAATTCCGACGAAAACGAATCGCCTGAATACGCAAATCATCTTTCGCCAACGTTTCGATAATCTCCCATGACTTATCTCGCGAGCCGTCGTCAACGAAAATAATTTCAATTTTATAATTATTCGTTGTCACCACGTCACAAATCTCGCGATGCAACTGAACAATACTTCCCTCTTCATTATAAACAGGAATAACGAGCGATAACATGATATTCTCCCAAGTTGAGCGTTTGAAAGTCTGTATTGTTAAACTAAAGAGATGTACAAAAATTTTCACATCCTTAAACATCATAGGTCATGTGACAGCGAAAAAGGCACATTTGTGTGGAAGTAATAAATACCCACCCGATGACAATTTTTAGTATTATTTATATTGGCATTTTCTGTTTATTTCGCATTTGGGGGAGTCTTAATTTTTTAGAAAAATACCATAATAGGGGCATTGAAAGGACAGTATTATGGCAAGGACTTTTGCCCATAAGCACGCATCCTTTGCCTGTCAGTAAACATCATCAAAGCATTGTACAGTACGTCTTTCGATTACGCAAGACCTGTATTCCCATATAATCAACGATTCCACACTTTTTCGGGAATGAGTTGCTGATCAGTTTGTGTTACACCCAGAACTATTTTCAGATAATTTTGTCGAAGGTTATTGTATGAAGGATACTCGCACCAGTTCCAAACTTAAAATTGATTATCGACATATCACGTTGCGTGACGGCAAGGGATGTACACTTTATCCTTGCACTTTGTCGCTGGGCAAAACGAAATTTGAGCGGAGTTATTTTGCAGTGTTGCTTTGCGAAGTTGTTTCGAAAAGGGTATTGGATGTATGTCATAGCTAAAATGAGTGGACAAAACATTTCAAGTATCCCAATTACCATCGGGCAAGTCATGTGTTGGAGCGGTTAATGCGGTTTCAAAATAGTTATGTGGAACGCGGGCAAGGATTTCATGGTTCGGTGAAAGTATCAAATGTACGACGTCAAGTGTGGGCGTTATACTTCTTGCACTTAAAATTCCGGTTTTTATTGACGTCATTATGCCGTAAAATTCGGTTTGCTCTCCATTCATAAAACCGAAAACTCAAGTACAGTAAGTATATTAATATTTAATGTATTATTGATGCTTGTGCCACCAAGTGTTGGTACACCATTCAAATCTAATCCTGTTATCCCCGTATTATTTTGAAATTGGTTCAAATGATATAAAGATCCCTTCTGGTTTCCTCTCCTCACTTTCCATTTCAATATACCTACCATTTCTAATAACATCAATATACGCTTTAAAAACAAGTTGATATGGATTATGAATCACATTCGAAAATGTAACATTAGTTTCATACCAGATACAATTTGAGCCATCATAAAAAAGTCTTTTTGATAAATTACAACTAAACTTTTACAAATTCCCCAAACCTGTTATAATTAACGGTGTCAGGGCTAGGTGAACCCCAGTTAAAAAATTTATTTCAAAGCAGGAAGGAATCCGATGATTATCGTTAAAACGCCTCAAGTGGTACAAAACGCAGTGGAGAATTTTGTTGGACGGCATTTTCGCAACACTTCGCAGCGTAATCATGTCGCGAATCAACGCTACGTTTACGGACATGATTTGCTCTTTATTGATTATGTTCATCCGACAAGCGGCAAACATTATCCGATTGATTTTCGCCGCTATAAAAAAGCGGAACAATGCGAATTGACAAAAGAAGATTTCACAAAACTTCTGCGTTTGGCAATGGAGTTGATTCAACAATGTCATGATCAAAACATTTCCGGTACGTTTACCTTCGATAGTGTTTACTCGACGGTCGAGATGTTGAATTTCATTGACTCACTGAAAAATGCGGATGGAACGAATCGTCGTTATGTTGGCGATGTGAAATTTAATCGCACGATTAATTTCAAAGGTCGCAAGATAACGGTAGAAGAATTTGCCAAAACGATTCCCGCCGAAGACCGTACAAAGATGACGACAGAGAATGGCATTCAATGGTATCTTGCGGTAAACGTTACGATTCCGAATGTTATGCACAAGGTTCGCATCGTGATCTTGTGGAAACATAAGAACGACGCGGAACCGCGTCAGATTCTCGTGAGCAACAACGATTGGCGAAAGTTGCCGCGCTATGCTGAAAGAATCGTTGCGTAACGTAATCAATTGGACTATCGAACGCCTGGATTTTACCGGAAAAACCGTGCAACGCATGCAAGCATTGCTCGCCCGTCTTGGCTTGGCAAAATGAACGATTAACTTTTTTAGACCAATTTAACATGCGTTTGAACGCTTATTTTAAGAGCTATGATGGAATTTTGCAAAAGTTTAGATTACATAGTTATTAATGTGCTTTATGAAATGAAAAAAATTATGAAGATATTTTTTATACTATTATACTTCATTTTCCTCTTTTTTCTCTGTGTGCCTGATGATAATCAAAATAAAGACATTTTGATTGATGGCTTATTGGCACGTGAGACTTTGATTAGGACTGGAACATTTGTTTTTAAACATGGTTCTATGGTGATCAAAGATTATGGTAACGGACAACCGTGGTCATGGGAAGAAAGTAACATACCTTATACGGCAGAATTAACTATTGCCGGAGATGAATGGGTGTTACGATGGCCAACGACTCCTATCGTTAGCATGCACCGCAGGGATTTTTCAGCTACCTATACAGAGACACCGCAACCTGATGATAAAGAAATATACAGGTCTTTGGTTATTACAGATCCTTCTGGAGTACATTCATCTCTTGAAGAAGAATGTAAAAGTGATCCCCTTTTTTGTATCTTGAAAGCAGGTGCTATTCCTTCGGCTCAAATGTCGGAATTTATGGAAAAACATAGAAACAGAATTGAGTATTTAGGGGAAAAAACAATAAATGATATAAAGACGCAAATATTGCAAATACGTATTCCCAAAAAAGAATTTTCAGATGTCATGCCTAGTATTCATCCTGTATATCTAAAGCAAGATGCAATGTTAATTACATATTACATAGCTCCACAACTCACTTATTCTGCCATACGAATTGAATACTCTACATCTGATGGTTATATGACAAAACGATATGAAGCTACTGATTTTGAAGAAGTAGCAATTGGAATATTTTTTCCAAAGTGCTATTGTACGATTAGTAATTTTACTAAAAATGGACAAGGGTATTATATTCATCAATATCTTGTGTCACAAATAAAAAATGTTAACAAACATGTGCAGGAATCCGACTTTGAAATGGCAATACCTGAGGGGGCACGAGTACGGGATTCACGTCCGGGAAGTGGTGATATTGTCTTTTATATTGACAAAAATATTTCTTTTTCTAAAGCAGACGAACTAATTAAAAAAAATATCGCACCAACTAAAAGAAATTATTTTAGAATTATCTGTTTTACTTTATCTGCAATTTTTTTTATTCTATTATTTTACATGAGTATTAGAAACAGAATTTTAAAATCATTCTTGTTTTTATTTTTTGAAGGTCAATTTATTATGAAATCCATTCTTCTTTTTGTTACATCATTTTTTGTGATTATTGTTGCTTCTGTTTGTTTTGCCCAAATGCCAAGTTTGGAAGAATTGCAAAAAGGAATAGATCAACATATCCACTCTTATAATGGATTGGAATTTTCTATCAGATCAAGTTTTTATCAAGAAAAAAAAGACGGTAAAGTAATAGAATCACTTCCAACGGGACGTGAAACAATACGATTGTATTATCCTCCAAAGGGACCGGCTTGGAAGTATTGGTTCCACGAGACTCAAGATTCTTATGATCAACAATGGATCATTGATCGGTTTAAAGTAACAAATATTGTTGAAACCCGTCATTTCAAATATACATCGGAGGCAAAAAGAGAGATGAGTATTGGTGATATTACCCCTTGGCACGAATGGAGAGATGATAGAGGACGAACATTTTTTACTTTTTTAGGAATTACAATCATAGGGATGTCTCGATATCAATATGAAGATTTGGATAAATGGATAAATGATGCTATAGTAAATAACAAGGGAAAAAGTAAGTTGCAATTTCTAAAAGAATATCTATACGAAGATAAAAAGGTATTTGTGCTACAAGCTCCAGATGAAAAATCAAAATTTGAAATTCATGTTATGTATCCGCAACATTTAATCATGCGGTGTGAAATGAAATCTTATGATGAGGGTAAGACTTATCTTCTTAATGTCGATAAAGTTGATTTTTTTGAAGGAATTTGTTATCCTAAAAAAGGAACATTTCATGAAGATGCCGATATATCCAGCGACAGTAAAATTGATTATCAATTTGAGGTAACCAATGTCAGTAGATATAATCAGGAACTGGTTAAGAATTGGTTTCCCGAATGGCCGCCTTTAACTGCCGTACATGATATAAAGACTGATACAATGGCTTATATTCCACCCAATGAACGGCAAATGAAAAAAATAGCAGACCAAGAAGAGCAATACGTATTGGAACCGAAACATCCCTATTGGAATGTCTTTCGGATTGTTTTCTTTGTTTTAGGTCTTATGTTTATATCCATTGCTCTATGCCAGAGGTTGCGAAAACGATATAACAAAGTGTGAAAATATTAAGACGCAATGAAAATGAATACGGCAACATTTGGAAAACGATGATCGTATATTTCGGTGGTCATTTTAT
>JAIRYX010000322.1 GCA_031267635.1 Planctomycetaceae bacterium | reverse complement strand
CTTCGCGAGAGATTCGCCGCCTTCTACGGAATTTCCGTCCCGCTCTGCGAGAGATTCGCCGCTTTCTGCGGAATTTCCGTCCCGCTCGGAGCGGAAACTTTACCGCGTAAGTGATGAATAACGCGACGTCGTGGGCGGCGTTTTGGGAATAGACGCAATCTCCTTGAAAGCCCGCAACAATTCCGCCGCCCCGCAAAAGAGATATGCCGTTCCGCTAAAGAGATACGTCGTCCTGAAAAAGAGATACGCCGTTCCGCAAAAGAGATACGTCGTCCTGAAAAAGAGAGTCGTCATTCCGCCAAAGAGATCAGTCGTCCTGAAAAAGAGATACGTCGTTCCGCTAAAGAGATCAGCCGCCTCGCAAAAGAGAGCCGCCGTTCCGCAAAAGAGATACGTCGTCCTGAAAAAGAGAGTCGCCGTTCCACAAAAGAGATACGTCGTCCTGAAAAAGAGAGTCGTCATTCCGCCAAAGAGATCAGTCGTCCTGAAAAAGAGATATGCCGTTCCGCAAAAGAGAGTCGCCGTTCCGCAAAAGAGATACGTCGCCCCGAAAAAGAGAGTCGCCGTTCCATAAAAGAGATACGTCGTTTCACTAAAGAGATTCGCGCGAAAACGGGTAATCTTTTCCGGTAAAGTCGGCGGTAACTCTGCTGTTGCCGCGCGGATGTGTGGGGGGTGGACAACTGAATCGGTACAGTACCGCATCAACCAATCTCTTCCCCAAACGTGAAGCAAACGGAAAAAAAATATTCCCGGAAATTTCCGGGGAACACCCCCGACAGATTCCGAACGCCCCGAAATATTTTCGGGACAATCCCTAAACCATCAGCAATCAAGAATACCGGCAGCGAGTCATTCGCCCTTGGGGGCGTGCTTCTTCCGCAGGAGGGCGTGCTTCTTCCGCAGGAGGGCGAGACGTTCAAACAACTCCCCAAAAGCCGAAATATAAGTAGAGATATTCAGGCGCGTTTTGAGAAGATTTCCTTGCGTCATTCATTGAATCTTGCTCTTCGTTTCCTTCAGGCGTTGGCGGGCAACGCGAACAAACGAGCTTTCGCCGGAATACAGACCAATTGCCTCAAACGCGGCGGCGGCTACGTTCCATTCTTCCCTTTGACACGCAATCATTCCGCGAAAATAAAGCACGCGATCCAATATCGCTTCGTCGGGAATTTCCTCGATGATTTGATCCAGCGTCTCTTCCGCGTCGTCAATGGCGTTCATTTTGTAATCGTAAATCGCCACTTGTAACGCCGCGTGCGTCCAATATTCGCTGTCGATTTCCTTATCGTAAATCCGCCAGAAATACTTTTCGACCGCTTCCGTGTCTTTCGACGAATCCGCTTTGATCAAAACCGTTCCTAACCGATACATTAAACTTGCGCGGTACGGGTTGCCGCCGATATAGTTCGTTGCCAGCGATTTCGTGTAATACGTCGCCGCCTTGACATAGTCGCCTTTATCTTCCGCATCGCGTCCAAGATAATACGTTGCATCAGCATAGACTTCCGTCTGGCGTTCCTCTGCTGACAGTTGCTCTTCCGCCAAAGAATAAGCCAGCTCGAACATCGCAATTGCGCTTATCGTCTCTTCTTCCCGCCAAAGATATTTTCCGTATAACACCGCTGCAATTATTTGGTTTTGCGGCGTTACCGTGCGGTTTGCCAAAAGCTGATTTAATTGAGAAACGGCGCTTTGGGGTCGATCCGCCTTGAAGTAATTGACACATTGTTCCAAGTAAGCCGCTTGTTCCGCGGCAGAAAGCACGGCGTTGGCGAGCGAGTTTCCGTCGGTTGACGGCTGCAAGACGCTCCCCGACGCCGCGGATATTGCGGATATTTGAGAATCCCCCGTTCCTCCGCCCAATAGATAATAATTTGCGCCGTCGCCAAGACCGGCGACAACTGTTCCCGACGGTAACGCGGTTGTCGGCGAAGCCGCCGGTACGGTTTGAAGAAGCTGCGCGAGTGCGGCGGTCGTCTTTTCACGAATGGAAGCGTAACGTCCGTACAGCTCTTGGCTGATCATTCCCATCGCGTTGGAAATTTGAGCGGCTGTCGTATGGTTTCCGAGTTTCGCAAAACAAACCGCTAACAGCGAACAGGATTTGAGAAAATATTCCTCCGATAAATTGTTTTTGGGTAAGCTGCTTTCGCCGGACGTGTACGGACGTTTTGTAAACGTTACCTGACTGACGGTTCCCGAAACGTAATTCGGCGAATATCCGAGAATCGGCGCGACGATGTTAATCGCGTTAATATAGTTATTTTTATCGCCTTGATAATCGCCCAGCTTGCTGTAATACGCCGCCCGCAATACATTGATTCCGTCGCTGTACACGGTTCCCATATATTCTGTTTCCAGTCTTTTTATGAGAACGTCCGCCTGCTGAAAGTATTTTAATTCGTGATAACACCGTACCAGTTGAATGAAATCCTCGACTTGCAGATTTTTCTTATTGGTTTGATCGAGTTCATTGATCATTTGCGTCATCAACTCTTCCGCCGTTTTATATTCTCCCAACTGATAATGACACGTTGCCCGAAGCCGCAAAATATGATACTTTTCGGTATTTTCCGCCGTCAAGTCTTTAGGAAAAAACGTTTCGTATTTGAGCAATTCCGCCAACGCTTGCCGCTCTTGGGCTTGTTGATAATACGTGTAAGCAATTTCATAAAGCGATTTGGGACCGCGGATCGGGTCTTGCTTGTTCAAAAAATAAGAAAAATATTGTCTCGCGGTTTCCGGCTTGCCGAGTTTCCCATAAGCCCACGCCAAATAAAAAAAACAATCGTTCCTCATATCTTGCGCGGCAGGATCAACGGTCGT
Organism: Planctomycetaceae bacterium; assembly: GCA_031267635.1. Taxonomy (GTDB): domain Bacteria; phylum Planctomycetota; class Planctomycetia; order Pirellulales; family Thermoguttaceae; genus WRMR01. The sequence goes on along the minus strand of JAIRYX010000322.1, from coordinate 17,574 downwards.
TTCGGGAATGCGTTGCAATTCCATTTCGGCGTATTTTTGCGCGTCTAGCGGATTAGAGAACACCGCCGCCGCAAGATGCGTCAAATAATACAGCGATTGAGACGTATAATTGGAATCAGGATAATCCGTGATATACTGATTGAACATGAGCTTTGCAATGGTGAAATATTTCTGCGCATTTGCCGGATCGTTCTTGTCTTTCCATTGCCGCCCGGCGTCGAATCCGATTTTTCCAAGTTGAAACAGCGTTTCTTCATAATACATATTTTTTACCGGATTGTTGTTCGCGTCTTTTTGGTCGATAATTTTTTGAAAGTACGCAGACGCTTTTTCGATTCCGGTATCGCCGCCAAGTTTCATCGCGGTGTTCGCGGTAAAAAACCAAATTTTTTCTTTTTCATAATCAGGATACGCTTGCTGGAGTTGCTCCCATGTATTTATCGCGGCGCTATAATTTCCCAAATTGAGGTAATTTACGCCGTCGTTATACATTTTTTCCGCCGCCGTATTATCTGCCGTCGTTTGCGCGAAAAGCGAGCGAGAAAAAAGCGGATAAGAAATCCAAAACGTCAATAAAATAACCAGCGTTGTTGGGATAACCTCGCGGAATCCCCAATCCCGCCAACGTGAACAAACAGGAACTAAAAACATTTCGGACTGCATAGTGAACAAAAAGGAAAACCTTGTTTCGTGTAAAAATTAAAATATAGCAGATAAACGGAAAAAAAAGAATAGCGAGAAATGACATTTTTTAGAGAATGCCTGTTTTTATAATAAAATGATGGCAGTTTGAGTAAAGTGTCCTTCTGTTTCGGGTGAAAGTCGGCTACTAAAGGAAACTTGATAAATCAGGGCTGCCATAGTAAAATCTTTCGGGTAACGATTCAAACGCCCAGCGCGGATCAATTGGGTTGGAGCGGCTGAATCGTTTACGATAGCTCATGCGTAACATGATTTCAGATATTCCTTCTACTTGAAATCTCAAGCACAAGGAATATCGCGCCCTTTAGATTAACTCTTTTGGAACATTTTCTAAACAATGAACTTATCAAATCCTATTCAATACGCTGGTTTGTATGCCGCCGAGTTTGGTGAAGGCACGTTTTTTCTTGCCGTTCATGGATTTCCTTTAGACCATGAAATGTGGCTTCCTTTGGTTTCTTATTTGAGCAACGACTGCCGACTTGTCTTCCCCGACTTACGCGGCTTCGGTAAAACCTCGTTTCCAGTAAATGAAATAACGACGATGCGTCAATTTGCGGAAGACTTACATCAATTTCTGACGCAAAAACAACAAACGTCACGAATCGTTGTCTGCGGACTTTCGATGGGCGGATACGTTGCCTTACATTTTGCGCGAATGTTTCCGGAATGTTTGGCTGGCTTGGTTCTTTGCGACACGAAGGTTGCTGCCGATTCGCAAACAGCCGCCGATAATCGCCGTCGTCGTGCCGACGCTCTACCGACAACAGGATTGCCGGCGTTGGCGGACGCTATGATTCCGAATTTGTTTGCCCTCAATGCCGATGAAGATAAAAAACAAAAGATTCGTCAAATGATTTTGCGTCAATCGCTCAACGGTACGGCGGCGGCAGATCGTGGTATGGCGGAACGTCCTGACATGACGGATTGGCTGCCGGAAATTCACATACCGACTCTTGTGGTTTGCGGCGAACAAGATCAAATTTCAACGCCGACAGAAATGAAAACAATTGCAGAACGATTACCAAATGCCGATTTTGTTATAATTCCTCACGCCGGGCATTTGTCGCCGTTGGAATCGCCAAAAACATTTGCAGCGTATATGAAAGAATTTTTGAAAAAGCTTTCTTGATTCGTAAATGATTCGCGCATTTGTGGCGAAATAATCAGAACATGGTTCATCCGACAAGATCATACCTTGCGTTATATCGCGCTAGGATTACATCTTGAGCGGACATTTTGACTCCTTTTATTGTAGCAATTTGTCCGCTTTTCAAAATGCTGACGAATAAGATATGAACTTTTCGGATGAACCTTTTTTATTGACTACCGTCCTTCAATGGATATTGTTTTTTAAACGTGAAAAACACCGTGATTTTACGCTTTAATTGCCCAATAGCAATGACAGGACTTGGTAGTAGTTTACCCATTTCTATATACTCCTTGCACTTGAGTTTTCGGTTTTATGAATGGGGATCAAACCGTATTTTACGGTATAACGACACCAATGAAAACCGAAATTTCAAGTGCAAGAAGTATATCAGCTGCGAATGCTTTCGACTTTGAGCGATTTGAGATCGGTTGTGCCAAGTTTCAAATCTTGAGCATGTTGAATGTGCGACACACGGCTCAATTCTTTTTTATCAAATCCTTGTTTTTCAGCAACTTGATTGAAAAGATTCAGCGCCGCTGTATCAACCGCAACGATGTCCGGCGACATAAACAAACTCTTGACAAGCACTGCGTCGCTAATATCGCCGCTGCTTGGACCGTGCGCTTTTAACAAACGATAAGAATCGACAATATTCAACACAGGACGTTTTTCCCATGTGGCGACGTCGGCAATTGTTTGTTGCAAATCAGTACGGTGGAATGCCTGACGATCCCAGACAATTCCTAAATAATTTTTCAAAGCAATCGTCAAACCCGCGCCGCTGTGAGCTTTCAAAACCGGTACATTGAACCAAATATCCGCGTCCAAAAGAGCTTTGTGGATTTTGGTTTTCTTGAGTTTCACGCCTTTCGGCAATTCGACTTCGGCGTAATATTCTTCCCAGTCACTCGGAACAATTTCACCGCCCGCTTCTTTCACTGCAGCTTCAATACCGCTCAACTTATAACAAACTTCCATGTCGTTACAAGTTCTGTCAAACACAGTTACTTTTTTCGCACCCGCTGCATAACATTGTTTTATCAATTCTTTGATAAGAAGCGGATGAGTGTTGGCGGCAAACTCCGGTGTTCTTGCCCAACCGATATTCGGCTTAACCACAACGGTTTGCCCCGATTTGACAAATTTACGGATGCCGCCAAATTTCTCCAATGCTTTCTGGAGCATAACATCCGGTTCGCCGCCAAGGACAGCGACCAATTCAATATCTTCCGCTTTTTTTTCGCTTGTTTGCGCAAGGACTTTCAGTCCATTCCACGAGCCAGTCGCAGCAGCCGTACCGGCTAATGCAAGCGTCCGCAGAAATTCTTTACGGTTCAGATTCATAAATCGTTTCTCCGATTCAAGTTGTGAACACTGTTAGGTAGGAAAATCTGAATAAAACATTCACGTTTAAAGAATGTCTTAACGAATTTTGAACAGGTTCGGGATATTACAAAGCCGCTTTTTCATTTTTTTGCAATTCAGAATCTCATACCATTCTTTTAAATGAAAAGAGCGAACAAAAACATAATAATTTTAACAAAAAAACAAATGCTTGGGAATCGCAAAAAGAAAAAAAACAGAAAATTTTTGTTTTTTGCTAGAAAAGCGACAATATTGTCACTCAAACGATTGTATAGCTCTTATAACCAGGTAATAACAGATTCGATTTTGAAATACAAATCTCATTTTAAAATTTGGTTTTCACTCCCAAGAGAACAATAGAGATGTTGGAGACAGAGTGGACGATAAACATTGCATTAAAAACCGAAATTTTAAGTTGGCTACGGAGGGTGTTTTGTTGGGAAAATTAAATGAAAATGAGATTCATTACAAGCGGCTTTCTCATTAAAAACATTTTGAAGACACTCTCCCCGTGAACGGTGACAATGTTCTTGCCTCATACGCTAAAATCACGGCGTCACCGCACGCCAAACATTTTTAAGAAAACTTCCCGGCACATAATGTTTGATACTGACAGTCGAACCGTCCGGTAAAATCATTCGTGTCGGAATAGGTTGTTGCTGAACGGGTGGCGACGGAATTGAAGGATAACCATAACCTGCATAAGGATAGAATCCCGCCGTGTTTTGAGGAGGAAAATACTGCGGCGGATAAGGCATTGAGTACATCGGCGGATACAATTGCGGCAGAATGATTAATTGTGCGGGTTGGTTCACAACCGGCGGCACATATTGCGGAATCGTTACCGGAATAACAATCGTACCGGGCGGAATAATTCCCGGCGAAAATCCAACCACTTGCGGCGGAGCGATTAGTTGCACATGAATTTGTTCCGAAGTTTGTTGAGTAGGCGTCGGAGCAATAGTTTGCGTCGATGCTTGTGCCGTACTCGGCAAACTTTGCAAATCAACTTGTTGAGAATAAGCTGATGGACTTTGCGCAATCTTAACCGTCGGATTTTTTTCCTGTTTGGCTATTGTTGTGTCGGTGGACATTGCCTGCCAAACCGCTTCACGCTCATTCTGATTGTTCGATTCGGCGGCAAGTTCTTTCACATTTTGCGGCGGCGTGCGTAATTGCCCATAAGCAACAAGATGATCGGACAACAACACGACGGCAACCGTCATGCAACCAAGCAAATAAAATTTTAAGAAACCGTTTTGCATTTTGACCTTCTCCTCATCACATCAAAAGTCCCCTTAAAACACCGATATACTATAGCACTTAATTCGGTACAGTAAGAAGAGGTTTTTGTGCAAAAAAATATTATCGGGAATAATTACTTTATAACCGATTTGTGCAATAAAAAATCTGTCTATCTTGCAGAAAACTTTATTGTTATAGCGTTTTTCTCAAATAAGTTGTTTCTATCGATTTGGAAGGGATATTTCTCATAAAAAATAAAAACTTGCGGAATAATTGGCATAATATATTGATCCGCACGGCAATCGGGGCATTAAATAGTTACTGTTTCACCGGAAAATATTACTATTTTGATAAATAAGGGCGGCGATGGTAAAGCCATTCGGGTAATTGCAATGGTAAAGTCTTTCTTGTAGCTCTACAATTGCCCAGTGCGGATTTTATTGGGTTTGGGCGACTGAATGGTTACAGCGACTTTTATCATGGAAGGGAGCGAGAAGAAAAAAAATAAAAATCTCTCTTGACGCACGCGGGATAAAATACTTATACTTCGCCAAATGTTTGGTTGCCTCGTGGATAATTCACGGCGGCGGCTTGATTTACGGCAAAAACTCACAAACGGAAACGTCGCGGCAAAATCGAGATTTTGTCAGGTCGGTCTCTGTTTTTTTTGAAATGAACACAAGTCTCAAGACAAGGATTGTTGATGATGTTAAAACAAATTTGGAATTTTTCTTTTACGTGCGGAGTTCTGACCATGTTCGCCGCGACATTGCCGTTCCCATTTGCGGCGGCACAAAATACGCCGATACCGCAAAAAAACGCGGCACAAACGCCGTTGACGCAGCCCGCCGCGGCTACTCGCGACAACGCCGCGTCAAACGTAACAAAAAAGCGGACGCTTGCAACGACGCCCGATGTTGTCGCGGAAGTCAACGGCTCGAAAATTACAAAACAGGAACTCGCCAACGAAGCGTTGCGGATGTACGGTCAAGATTATCTGGAACGCACAATGATTGGTCGTGTGCTGGTAATGCAGGAATGCCGCCGTCTCGGAATCGAAATCACGCAACAGGAAATCGATCAGGAGATCGAAATGTTCGCGAAACGATTCAAAATTTCCATAGAAAAATGGCTCGACTTGATGAAAACAGAACGCGGGCTGGATTACAATCAATACGCTGCGGATATAAAACAATATATCGCGTTGAAAAAAATCGCCGGACAAAGCGTCAACGTTTCGCGCGATGAAATCAATCGCAAACTCGACTCGCTTTATGGTCCGGGCGTTCAGGCGAGGCAGATTGTTTTTTTTGATAAAGCGAAAGCCGAAGCCACGTTGCAAGAATTGCGAGCCAATCCGACGCGGGAAAATTTCATTTCTACCGTAAAGAAAAAATCGGAAGACGATGTTTCCGCAGCGACCGGCGGACTGATTGCGCCGTTCCGTCGCTATTCGATGCCGGATAATCCGCAGCTTGAACATTATATTCTGAACAACTTGAAACAGGAAAAAATGTCCGGCGTGATTTCGATGTTTGAAAATTATTATGTGATTTTCTTTTACGAACGCGATATTCCGGCACAAAATGTCAACCGTGAAGCGTTGGAACAACAAACGTTTTTCGTGGTGCAGGAACAAAAAATTCATGAGGAAACCGCAAAGATTTTCTCAAAACTAACGCAAACGTCGAAAATCACAAACTTTTTCACGCAACCGAACAATGCCGCCGCGACCGGACAATATCCCGAAGTCATTGCAACCGTCAACGGCGAATCCATTTATACAAAAACGCTTGCCGAAATGTGCATTCTCCGTCAGGGCGGCGATATTTTGCAAAGTATGATTGTTAAACGAGTCATCGAGCAGGAATGTCAAAAGCGGAATATTTCTGTTTCCAACGAAGAAATCATGAACGAGTTGACGAGTATTGCGAAAAAAATTCTGCCGCTCACGCCGGATAATCAACCGGACGTGAATGGTCTTGTGGCGATGCAATGCCGCGAACAGGGAATCGAGCCGGCGATTTATTATTCCAACGTCGTTTGGCCCATGCTCGCGTTAAAAAAAATGGCGACGAATAAAGTCAACGTTACCGACGAAGACATGGTGAAGGCATACGAAGCGACTTACGGCGCGCGGGTGAAAGTGTTGGCGATTTTTCTCGACAACGAACATAATGCGCTAAGCGTTTGGTCGGATGCACGCCGAAAACAAGGGGAAGTGAAATCGTTTGAAGACGCTCAAAAAGTGTTTTCGGAATTAGCGTTTGAACATTCGGTCGAACCGGCGACGAAAGCCAACGGCGGCGCGATTGACCCGATTTCGCGTTACAGCGGAATGCAGAATATTGAAGAAGCGGCGTTCGCGCTTAAGTCGGGCGAACTTTCGGAAGTCATTCCGTTTGACACGGTCAACGGCAAGCGGTACATTATTTTGTTCTGTCTCGGACAAACAGATCCCGCAATCATTTCCGCGCAAGACCCGACCATCAGAGATTTATTGCACGACAATATTTTCGACAAAAAACTTGCCGTTGAAGTCGAACAAACGCTGAATTATCTGATGGCGTCGTCAAGTATCGACAATTATTTCACGGGAAAATCGCAACAAAAAGCAACGCCTCCCGCATCGTCATCTCCGGTCACAGCAACCGCTCCGACCAACTCGACAATCCGATAAAAGCGTGCAGTGAAAAAGCTCTTTTGAATTACTTTCGCTCTTTAAAGCAAAATATCGCAAAAAACTGGTGTCGATACTTTTAGCTTTGGAGGTCAGCGGGACTTTAGGGACAGCTTTATTGTCTCTAAAGTTCCAATAGTCCCTTCTGTCCTTGCACGCCCGTTGCAAAGGAACGCCGCTCTTACTTCCTCACGCTTGAATTTCGGCTTTCAGAAAAAGGGACTTTAACGCAAATGTAATGAGAGGAGTCTATATGAAAGAGCGTTCTTTACTTACGGCACCGCTACAACTTCACCATCGTTAATAGCGCCGAGATTCCCCCAAAGTCCGTAATTAAACACAGCTCCTGAAGCGTCTTGCAGGATTTCGGGTTGACCTCCCAATTGCAAACCGTTGGCAGGTTCCGCTGCATGACGCGGTATTCCCACGGCAGCTTTGTTTAGATTCCTTGTCTCAATAGAGTCTGAAATAAAATGAACGCTGCCGTCAATAAGGGAAACATTAACTCCACTCGCATGATTACTGCTCGCGGATATCAACATATCCAAGGTATTTGCACTCCCGTAACAACTGGGGCTGTTCGGCGGAAGCAGAGCGTGGAAATAAGCGTCGCTGATACATGGTCCCATTCCCCTACGCCCTAATCCAAGATTGACGCCGCCGTGTATTTGAATATTGCCATTTGTTACCTGTTCAAACCTGTACTCATTACCGAAACCACGAGTCTCAAGGCAGTTTTTCGGTGGCTGATAGAGAACCTCCGCGCTTGCCATCACCCGTCGGTAGGGACCGCCTTGAGTCAGCGAATCTTCTCTTTTTCCTTGAATAAGTCCTTCGCCAAATAGGATCGTATTACTCAATCCGTCTGTCACACTTTGAAAAGATTTACTCCACCAACCGCCTTGCGCCCAAGCTCTAGGAGTGTCAAACATTGCGTCCGGTACCAATGACTGAAAACTTTGATGGTCACTACAAATACGTCCCACCGCATCGCCAAGACAAGCACGATAGCTCGTCCACATTGTGTCGTTGGGCGTCCATTCTCCTGTAACGCCGTCGGAAGGACACAGGAATATTTCTATTTTCACCCGACTCAAAGCGTCGGCACAAAGATACATCGAACTGCCATTAGGATCACCGGGATTCGCAGCGCTTCGCCGATATCCTTCCTCTTTGATTGCCTCCCAGATAGCATCTTGTTCTATAAAAGGAAAAAGAAGGGGAAGTAGTCCGGTCTGTCTAATACGGCACGGATATCTTCCTTGGGGATCCGTGCTCGCGTCGCACTTGACGTTAAATTCAGACCAGAGAGTGTCTGCGTAAACCTGGGGAAAGCGTTTGTGGACGCCGTGAAAATTGTGGACAGCAAGTGCAATCTGCTTTTGGTTGTTGGTACACTGCATTCGTCTTGCCGCCTCCCGCGCCGCCTGAACCGCTGGAATCAAAAGAGAAAGCAGCAATCCGATAATGGCAATTACGATGAGAAGCTCAATTAAAGTAAACGCATTTTCACACCGGTACAAAAGATGTGTTTTTTTTGTTTCAACGTTTTTCATAACATAATCTCCTTAATTCCTTTTTTGTAAAATTTATTGATTCGCCTGATTTTATGAATCGGCAGATCCGTTTCCACTTGATTCAGTATTTCAAATATAACCTTGAGTTTTTTTCTTGTCAACGATTCCTCAACGAGTTTCGCCACAAACCTTGCAATTTCTGTCCCCAAGCCCTTTTTATTCCTAAAACTTTTCCGCAGTACTCAAAGAGACAACATGGAATTTTTGGGGACTCAGGGAATATGTATGATGAGCGAGGAACGCTGTATAAATAAAGGCGTAGCTATTCAGTCGCTCAAGCCGAATAGCTACGCACTGGGCAACTGAATAGTTACGAACAATTTAACATGCGTTTGGATACTCATTTTAAGAGCTTTGATGGGAATTTGTAAAAGTTTAGTTACGAGGAGTATAAAAACAATCACAATAAATTTATCTATAGGGAACTTCTAAAAACCTCAATTTCAACAAATGTGACCGTTGAAAAATAAGAGCTTACGAATATTTGGGGGAGGTTTTTAGAAGTTCCCTATAGATAAATTTTTCTCATTACAAAAATAAACATGTATTTCGAGAAAAATAAAGCGATATATATTTATTTAATAAAAATTTACTGATTTCTTTTTTTAACCTCTTTACAAAGAAAGACGCCATGGTTAAAATATTTTATATATTGACAATTCCAGGAATTGCGAAAAAAACCTTGAAAAGTTTTCTGTACAATAATAATTAACATTGTATGCTTTACTTTTGGCATTTCCATTTTGTCGAACTTGATTGAATCCTACCCACCTAATTTTTCTGAGGTACGTCCGCTGATGAAAGTGATTGAAATCAACAAAGGATTACGGCTGCCGTTGGCGGGTGCGCCGGTACAGAATATCGAAAACAGTCCCAACCCGATTCGCCATTTCGCGGTGACGGGATCGGATTATGTCGGCATGAAACCGACGATGCTGGTTGAAGTTGGCGACCGTGTCAAAGCGGGACAGCCGCTGTTTGAGGACAAAAAAAATCCGGGCGTTCTTTTTACTGCTCCGGTGAGCGGTCAAGTTCTTGAAATTTATCGCGGCGAGCGACGCGCTTTCCGATCTGTTTTTCTCGAAGCGGACGGCGACGGGAACGAGAGCGCGGCGTTTGAACAGTTTGACACTAAAGAACTTACGTCGCTCGACGAATCCGTTGTCCGCAAAAATTTGATTGCGTCGGGGTACTGGACGGCATTGCGTACTCGACCATTTGACCGGATTCCGGCAATTGATTCGACTCCAAATTCCTTGTTTATTACGGCAATCGACACCAATCCGCTTGCGCCGCGTCCTATGACAGTTATTGCCGAGCGGAAGGACGCTTTTCTTAACGGCTTAAAAGTTTTGAGCCGGATTGCCGGAAAAAAAATGTTCCTTTGTGTCGGTGAAAGTTTCTGTTTTTCCGAAGCATCGGAATTGCCGTTTTTGGAAACGGTTCAATTCGTTGGACCGCATCCGGCGGGACTTCCCGGAACGCATATTCACTTTCTTGATCCGGTCGGTAGTGCGAAAAAAGTTTGGCATATTAATTATCAAGACGTGATTGCCGTTGGTCAGCTTTTCACGACCGGAAAATTTCCATCGGAACGTGTGATTTCGCTTGCCGGACCGTTGGTCAAAAATCCGCGACTTATCCGCACACGTCTCGGCGCGTGTCTTAAAGAATTAACGGAAGGCGAACTGCTCGAAAATCACAAGCCGCGAATTATTTCGGGGAACGTGTTTTGCGGTCGAAAGATTGAAGACAACGGACTTTGCGTTTTGGGACGTTATCATAATCAAGCGACGGTTATTGAAGAACTGCAAAAACGGACGTTTTGGGAATGGCTTTATCCGGGAATCAATATTTATTCCGTGACGCGGACGATTCTATCGTCATTTTTGCCGCCGCGATGGTTTTCGTTCAATACAGGAATGCACGGCGGACGACGCGCAATTTTTCCGGTCTATCAATTAGAAAAAGTCATGCCGCTTGACATTATGCCGGTTTATCTATTCCGCATGTTGGAAATCGGAGACCTCGAACAAGCGGAGTCGCTCGGCGCATTAGAATTGTCGGAAGAAGACGTCGCTCTTTGTACGTTTGTCGATCCCGGCAAAAACGATTTCGGCGCAATGCTTCGCGACGTTTTAACGAAAATCGAGCAAGAAAGCTGATTGAAAGTTAAAAACGAAAAACTAAAAGTTGTGCGGCGTCCAGTCACAGAGCCGTTTGCGGAAGCTAATGGAATGAAACCACAATAAATTTTGTTTAATGATGGGTATTGAAACAACAATATCCGAGTGTTTTTGCGTCACAGCAAGAATCGGCGGTAGAGTAGTAAACCGCCTAACTTTTACCTTTTACTTTTATATTCCTTCCATGAATTTATTAAGAAAAATTTTCGACAAAGTTGAGCCGGTTTTTGAAAAGGGCGGTAAGCTGCATGTTTTGTATCCGCTTTATGAAGTGATCGACTCGTTTTTCTTCACACCTCAAAAAAACGCGGGCGGAACGTGTCATGTCCGCGACTCGCTTGACTTCAAACGGATGATGATGATCGTTGTCTATGCGCTGATTCCTTGCACGATTATGGGAATGTACAACGTCGGTTATCAGGCGAATAAAATATTTGTCGAACAAGTCAATGCGGAAAAAATGCTTCCGCGCGGTTATGTTTCTCCCAAGAGCGATACGGCAAAAAACGTCGTATCTCAAGCGGATGCCGCTTCGCAGAAAAAAACGGCGGAGGCGATTTACTGGCGGGCAGTCTGTTTTCGCGGCATCGACAACGCGGTGGAATCGGCATTCGGCATAAAAGATTTTTGCTACAACCCGAATAATTTTATTGGCTGTTTCGTGCATGGCGCGTTTTATTTTTTGCCGATTTATATTGTAACGCTGATTGTCGGCGGGTTATGGGAAGTGCTTTTCGCTATTGTCCGCAAGCACGACGTGAATGAAGGTTTTCTCGTAACTGGTTTGCTCTTTCCGCTGACGTTACCGCCGACGATTCCGCTTTGGCAAGTTGCGCTTGGGATTTCTTTTGGCGTAGTGATCGGCAAAGAGGTTTTCGGTGGAACAGGACGGAACTTTTTAAATCCTGCGTTGGCGGGACGTGCGTTTCTTTTCTTCGCCTATGCGGGACAAATTTCCGGCGAAAACGTTTGGATAGCAGTGGACGGATTTTCCGGCGCGACGCCATTGACGCACGCGATGTACGGCGGAGTTCAGGAATTGGCTGCGTCGGACACGTCAAGCTGGCTTGCGAATTTCATCGGTCGCGTACCGGGTTCTATTGGCGAAACCTCGACAATTGCATGTTTAATCGGTGCGGCAATTCTTTTGATTACGCGGGTTGCGTCGTGGCGAATTATGCTTTCGATGACGGTTGGCGCGTGCGGCTTTGCGGCATTGCTCAATTCTTTCGGAACCGAAGCACACATCGCGTGTAACGTACCGGCTTATTGGCATTTTGTGTTGGGCGGCTTTGCGTTTGGTATGGTGTTCATGGCAACCGATCCGGTCAGCGCGTCAATGACGCATGTCGGGCAATATATTTATGGAGTGATTATCGGCGTTACAGTTATTATCGTGCGTGTGTTTAACCCCGGCTATCCCGAAGGAACAATGCTCGCCATTTTATTTGGTAATATGACCGCCCCGCTCATTGATTATTACGTCGTCAAATGCCACATTGCCAAACGAACGGCGCGATTGGCAAAGAATTAAAATGGTAAAATTCGCATGTCGTTTCCACAAAATAACAGCCAAACTGTAACCGCGCGATCAAAAAGCGATTTTACGAAGCCAATATCGCGGCGGTCAGTCAATAAAGAACAATGATCTTTGTATTACGGCGATGCCGTTTTATTTCGATAAAATTTGCGGAAAACTCTGCCTGACATTGAGAAAATGAAAAATTATTGTAATTTGAATTTGTTAAATTTGAAAATTTTGAGTATTTGAAAAAGGAATAAACAAAATGGAAAAAGAATCCATTTTCAAAACGTTGAGCGTTGCCGTTGGAGTGTGTGCCGTGTGCGCGGTTTTGGTTTCTATTGCGGCAGTTGCGTTGAAACCGGTCATCAGTAAAAATAAGGTTCTTGGCAAAAAATCGAATGTCCTTGTTGCGGCGGGATTGATAAATGCCGACGGTTACACGCTTGATGCGGAAGGTAAGCCGACTCAAGAGCGTGCCGATGTGACTAAACTGTTTACGTCGCTTGTGCCGCAAGCGATTGATCTGAAAACAGGAAAAACGCTTGATTCGCTTGGACCGGAAGAAATTGCCGCAATTGACGAGCGAGAATTGGTCAAGAAAAAAGAAACGCGGCTGGATATTGCAGCAAACGACGATACGGCAAAAATCAAAACGACGCCGGATAAAGCGGTTATCTATCTTCTCAAAGATGAAAACGGGACGGTCAAACGCTACATTTTTCCGTTTTATGGTCAAGGGTTATGGTCAACGATGTATGGTTTTATTGCATTGGACGGCGACTTGAATACGGTAGAAAATATTACTTTTTACGATCAGGAAGAAACACCGGGACTAGGCGGCGAAATTGCCAAACCGTTTTGGCAATCGAAATGGTCGGGCAAAAGTGTTTACGACCCGCAAGGAAACGTTGCCGTCAGCGTTATCAAAGGAACGGGCGATCCGACCAATCCGAAACATGCCTTTGAGGTGGACGGCATCTCCGGCGCAACATTAACCGGCGCCGGCGTCGGCCATGCTGTCCAATTCTGGCTCGGCAAATCCGGCTTCGGACCGTATATTAAGTCGCAGAAAGAGTAATGATAAACGTCTTTTAAAAACAGTAAACTATTTTTAGAAGTTCTTTATAAAAGCATTCATAAAATAAAGAAGAATTATTTTTGTAAATTATCAACATTAGAAATGATAGTTTTTGAACAAATTTGCAAATGATTTCATGTTTCAGATCGGTAAAGCTAACAGCGTCCCAATCAAACGAATCCTATTAAAGGGAACTTCTAAAAATCTCCCCCAAGTATTCGTAAACCCTTATTTTCAACGGTCACGTTTATTGAAAATGAGGTTTTTAGAAGGTTCTCTTTAATCATAGTTCAGATATGATAAAAGGAAAAATGTAGAACAATGGCGGTACAAAAAACGGACTCAAAAATCAATCACAAAATTCGCTGCGGATGGTGCGGCGATGATCCGCTTTATGTTCGTTATCATGATGAAGAATGGGGACGGGAAGCGACCGACGATGGAAAGATGTTTGAATTTCTCGTATTGGAAAGCGCACAGGCGGGATTGAGTTGGTTGACGATTTTAAAACGCCGCGAGAACTATCGTAAAGCGTTTGTCGATTTTGACGCCCGTAAGGTTGCGAAATTGTCGTCCGCCGACGTTGAGCGGCTGATACAAAACGAGGGAATCATTCGTAATCGCGCGAAAATCGAAGCGGCGGTTTCCAACTCGCAGATTTTTCTGCAAATACAACAAGAGTACGGAAGTTTTTGTAATTACCTGAAATCGTTTTTGCCAGACGGAAAACCTATCGTGAATCATTGGAAAACCTTGTCGGATTTACCCGCGACTACGCCGCTTTCGGATACCATCAGCAAAGAGCTGAAAAAACGCGGTTTCAAGTTTTTCGGCTCCACCATTTGTTACGCTCATTTGCAGGCGACGGGCTATGTCAACGATCATCTAGTGACTTGCTTTTGCAGAACGGAACATTAAAATTCAAATAAAAATAGAATCAAATATTGGAAACTTAAACAATAGAAAGAACCCGATTATGTCAGGAAAAACATTAAGCACACTTTACGATCCGTTGTTTAAAAACAATCCGATTGCGTTGCAGGTGTTGGGAATTTGTTCTGCATTGGCGGTAACAACGTCGCTCAACACGGCGTTGACGATGAGCATTGCCGTAACGATTGTTACCGCGTTTTCCAATCTTGCTTTGTCGCTGATACGCAGTATCATTCCCGGAAGTATCCGCATGATTATCGAAATGACGATTATCGCGTCGCTCGTAATTGTCGTCGATAAAATCATTCAAGCAGTTGCGCCGGACATTAGTAAATCGCTTTCGGTGTTCGTTTCGCTCATTATCACGAATTGTATTGTGATGGGACGCGCTGAAGCGTTTGCGATTAAAAATCCGCCGATAGAAAGTTTTCTCGACGGTTTAGGGAATGGGTTGGGATATAGCTTGGTGCTGACGTCGATTGGAGCAATCCGCGAATTGTTCGGATTTGGAACGCTTTTCGGAATCACGATTATGAAGCCGGTTTCTGAGGGCGGATGGTATCAACCGAACGGTCTGCTGGTACTTGCTCCCGGCGCGTTTTTTCTTGTCGCCGGATTTATCTGGCTGTTGCGAACGATTAAACCGGAACTTGCAGAAAAGGAAGACTAAATCATGTTAGAAATGTTTATTCAATGTATTTTTCTGGAAAATCTCGCCTTGAGTCTTTTTCTGGGGATGTGTACTTTTTTAGCCGTCTCGAAAAAAGTTGATACGGCAATCGGACTTGGAATTGCGGTCGTTATCGTACAAGCAATTACGGTGCCTATCAATAATCTCCTCGATATATATATTTTGAAAGAAGGGGCATTGGCGTGGACGGGCATTGACGCACTGGCGAAACTCGATTTGAGTTTTCTGTCGGTGATTACGTTTATCGGCGTGATTGCGGCGGTTGTGCAGATTCTCGAAATGATTCTGGACAGATTTTTTCCGCCGCTTTATAACGCGCTGGGAATTTTCCTACCGCTCATTACAGTCAACTGCGCGATCCTTGCCGGTTCGCTGTTTATGCAGCAGAAAGGTTTAGATTTTCAGAAAAGCATAATGTACGGCGTATGTTCGGGATTAAGTTGGGCGATAGCGATTGTCCTTCTCGCGGGAGTACGTGAGAAATTGAAATACAGTAATGTCCCGCAAGGACTTCGCGGCATCGGTATCTCATTCATTGCCGCCGGACTCATTGCGATGGCGTTTATGTGCTTTTCAGGAATCCAGTTAAGCTAAAAGCTAAAAGTCGGTAAATGCAGAGAGAATGATGAAAGGGACAAATATGATTTTGGGGACGGAGAGGTTTCAAAAAAGTGAGTCCCTAAAAATCAAAAGAGCAAGCTCCAAGAGTCTCGCTTACGTCCCCCAAAGTCCCATTTATTCCTAAAACTTTTCACCTTTTTCAAAAGGAAAAAACAATGTTTGAGATTGTAATTGCGAGCGCGGCGTTTATTTTGATTGTGTTTGTTCTTTCGCTGATTATTCTTGCGGCGAAAGCGGTGCTGGTTCCGTCGGGAAGCGTTAGCATTGAGATTAACGGCGACAGTTCCAAGCTGTTGCGGGTTCCGATGGGCGGCAAACTAATTCACTCGCTTGCCGATAATAAAATTTTCATTTCGTCGGCATGCGGCGGCGGCGGAACTTGCGGACAATGCAAAGTCAAAGTCCGCGAAGGCGGCGGCGACATTCTCGCAACCGAAAAAACGCTCATTTCCCGCCGTGAAGAACGTAGCGGAATGCGGCTTGGCTGTCAGGTCGCGGTTAAGCAAAATCTTAAAATTGAAGTGCCGCCTGAAGTCTTCAGTGTGAAGAAATGGGAATGTACAGTCCGCTCAAACGACAATGTCGCCACGTTCATCAAAGAACTCGTGTTGGAGCTTCCGCCGGGAGAAAACGTTGATTTCAAAGCGGGCGGTTACATTCAAATCACACGTCCTGCCGGAACCGTCAATTACAAAGAGATTGACATTCCTTCCGAGTATCGCGGCGATTGGGACAAGTACAACCTTTGGCAGTACAAAAGCGTAACGTCGGAAAGTGTGGAGCGTGCGTATTCGATGGCAAATTATCCCGAAGAAAAAGGGATTATCATGCTCAATGTCCGCATTGCCACGCCTCCGCCGGGAAAAGCCGTGCCGACAGGACTGATGTCGTCATACATTTTTAATTTGAAGCCGGGCGACAAAGTGACGATTGCCGGACCGTTTGGCGAGTTTTTCATTCAAGAAACGCCGATTGAAAAAATTTATGTTGGCGGCGGTGCGGGAATGGCGCCGCTTCGCTCGCACATTTTTGAGTTGCTCAAGCATCGCAATGAAAAGATGAAAATCAGTTTTTGGTACGGCGCGAGAAGTACGCGCGAGGCGTTTTATGTCGAGGAGTTTGACAAACTTGCCGCCGAACACCCGAACTTTTCGTGGCAACTTGCGCTTTCCGATCCGTTGCCGGAAGACAATTGGACAGGACCGACCGGCTTCATTCATCAGGCGCTTTACGACCGTTATTTGAAACAACACAAAGCGCCGGAAGATTGCGAATACTACATGTGCGGTCCCGGACCAATGACCCGCGCGGTCATACAAATGCTGGATTCGATTGGCGTAGAACGTGAAAGTATTCACTTTGATGATTTCGGTTAATGGAAAGTTTGAAGCTATACTCCTCACCCTTGAAAATTCGGTTTTTAAGGCAGTGTTCCTCATTTATTATGTCCTCCCATGTTTCCCTTGTCCTTAACATCCCATTTAAGGAACTTCCGATATAATGAAACCATTAACAGACAGACGTGATTTCGTCCAACACTCCTCTACAACAGTTGCGGGAGGATTTTTAAGTGCGGAAACCCGCGAACCTCATGCACGGACAGCGAAAAGCCGCTTCGACGGGAAGGGTCGAGGCACGACCACAGGAAGGGTCGAGGCACGACTACGGGCAGCGTCGAGCCGCGACGATGGGAAGACGAGAGCCGCCTGCATGGGACGCGAAATGTTGTTGACGTTATTTTCTATACCTCACAACTCCAATATCTCAAGCTTTTTGAAGTTTTGAAAATTGGGAGTCATAAGCGATTCGAGTTCAATT
>JAIRYX010000315.1 GCA_031267635.1 Planctomycetaceae bacterium | reverse complement strand
AGCGTTTATCATTGGTCTTTGAGATAGTATTGTTGACTAATTATTTTTTACATCACATTTTTTGCCATTAGACTTACATTCAAAATTATACATTCCACGGTAAGAAATTGCCATTTATTCGTTGCTGATATTATTATAGACGAAATAAAAGTGCAATTTCTCGCCGTGAGAAGTATAATTACGAACGTGGAGAGTGATCATGGCGGGTCTTTGAACGATCACTCTCCTCTAAACCATCCGACATGGTACACAAAAGATGTTCAAGGCGGTAGTCTTTATGATGGATGTCGTGTTGACACCCGCAATTATTATGATAAAGTTGGATTTAGATGTCCAATATATATTCGGTGATAGGTATTTTATCTGGAATATTCCTGATTATTTCGTTTTTTAGGGAGGTGATATTTGAAAACACGATATTTTGGGGAAATTTTTTTTATTTCCTATTTTACGTGTCTCGTATTAAAGAGTTTTCTGTTGACTGTTTGAGAAAACTAAATTTAACCCAAAGGAGAACACCATGTTGTTTCAAATTTTCTTATTTTGTGCCATTCTTGGCGGCGTGATTCTTTTGATTCAAACCGTACTGACGCTGTTTGGACTCGGCGGCGATTCGGATGTTGATTTGGATTTGAACGCTGATGCGGATATTGATATTGACGTGAATAGCGAAATCGGACACGCGCACGGTTCGGATTTCCATTTTTTTCGCGTTATGTCATTACGCACAGTTGTTGCCGGAATCACGTTTTTCGGACTTGCCGGTTGCGGAACGTATGCCGGAACAAAAAGCAATCTTATTTCGTCGATTGCTGCGGTGATTGCCGGAACGATTGCGGTGTATGTAGTATATCGTTTGTATCGGTGGATGGATTCGTATCGCTTTTCCGGCAATGTGACAGTCGAGAAATTAGCGGGAGCGGTTGGTACGGTTTATGTTCGGATTCCCGCCGAAGGCAAAGGCGCGGGAAAAGTTCTGGTTATCCAACAAAATCGCACCATGGAATACGAAGCTGTTTCCAACGCCAAAAAAGAACTTGCAAGCGGCACGCAAATTACAGTTGTTAAAGTGATTTCGCCGTCAATGGTCGAAGTTGCCGAAGTGCGTTAAATAACGCACAACGTTTTTTGATAGAATTTATACATTTTTTATCAACAGATTTCATTTTTAATTTGTGCGAGACTTTGAAGACAGAGGGATTTTAAAATACCTGCGTTAATTTGTGTAATCTGTTGATAATAACCAAAAGTAGGACTCAACGATGAAAGTTTTAAAAACATTTGCTTTACTAACATGTTTAACTGTATGTGGTGTTTCAGCGTTTGCGGATGATAAACCTGCGCAGGAAATAGCAAACATAAAAACAACAGAAAATCAGCAGGAAGCGGGACCTTATGTTACCGATCCGACAAAAGCACCGAAAGTCGTGAAAGGAGAATCGGCGGCGGAGGTTGATTTCAATAAATTGAAAAATGTCGATCTGAAAAAAGAACCTTGGCTTGTGGAAAGTGTTGGACTAACGCCCGGACATCCTGCGTTTCAGCGTCCGCGTATGATTTGGGCGGATTCGTGGATGTATGCGGAAGCCCCTGAAATTGAGATTGAAAAGTGGGTGACGGAACCGCCGAAAGACCTGGCGGGGAAGTTTGTTCTTATCGAAGTTTGGGCGACTTGGTGTCCGCCGTGTCGACGTTCTTTGCCGTATCTCAATTTTTTGCATGAAAAATACGGTGACAATTTAGTGGTCATTGCGATTTGCGAAACGGACGAAGAATCGATCAAGACGATGAAAGGGCCGCTCAAACCGGACGAAATAAAATTTCATCTTGCGGTGGATACCGGGCGGCGTTTTGCCAATAAACTCAGCGTTTACGGTATTCCGCATACGGTTATCCTCGAACCGCAGTTCGGAGCCGTGATTTGGGAAGGAATGCCGACGCAGCCGGGACACGAATTGAGCGATGAGAAAGTAACGAAAATTCTTTCTATCGGCAAAAAGCTAAAAGAATCAGGCGAAGTCCCCAAAACGTCACCGCTTAAAATTACGGTCAGCAAACCGGAAAAAACCGTTCAGCCGCCAAAAGGAGAAGGAAATTCCGTGCAATGGTAATATGTAATATACTCCTGACGCTTGAAAATTCATTTTTTAAGCGAGTGTTTAGTATTCACCATGTTCTCAAATCCCCTCTTGCCCTTAACGTTCCTTCGTTTCACGGAAGTTGTATTTTAAAGTGTGAGGAGTATATCATGCCGAATAATCCGGCGAAAATTGGAACGTACCGTTGCGGCGAAGGAGAACCGCTATTGCTTATCGCGGGACCGTGCGTGTTGGAAGAATTGGTGTTGCCGATCATTGCGGAAAAACTTTCGGAAATTGCGAGACGGTTTCCAGTTCATGTTGTTTTTAAGGGATCATTTGACAAAGCGAACCGCACGTCGCTGGCAAGTCCGCGAGGTCCGGGATTAAAACGCGGACTGGAATGGCTTGCCGAAATCCGAAAAACGTATCGGTTTCCGGTAACAACCGATATTCATGAATCTTATCAGGCGGAATCGGTCGGTGAAGTTTGTGATCTTGTGCAAATTCCGGCGTTTTTGGCACGTCAAACCGATCTCCTTGTCGCGGCGGCGAAAACCGGTAAAGCGGTTCATGTCAAAAAAGGGCAGTTCATGGCTCCCGGCGACATGCGGCATGTCGTCGGCAAACTCGAAGGAGCAGGTTGTTCTAACATTTTGTTAGGAGAACGCGGTACGTTTTTTGGCTATCAACGGCTTGTCAACGATATGTGCGGATTAGTTGAGATGCGGAAGCTCGGAACGCCGGTTGTGTTCGACGCAACGCACAGCGTTCAGAAACCGGGCGGATTAGAAAATGCGACCGGCGGCAACCGCGAAATGATTTTTCCGTTAGCACGCGCGGCAATCGCTGTCGGCATTGACGCTTTGTTTGTCGAAACGCATCCCACACCGGAAACGTCGCCCAGTGACGGACCAAATATGTTGCCGCTCGACCAATGGGATACTTTTCTTGAGCAAATTCTTGCGATTCGACATGCAGTAACAAATTGCTGATTATTTCACATTTTGGAGAAGACTGGATTTATAAAATACTGTAACTATTACGAAGTTCCTCAATTTCCCTTGATATGAAAAATGTCAAATTTATAGGTATTTTACGTTGAAAAATGCCAAGTAAAATTGCGTGGCTTTGTAATATTCAGTCGTTCAAAGCAAATAAATCCGAACGTTGCGAATGAAGAGCGGCGTGTTGAAATCCATGGCGACGCGAAAACGTTTTTTGGAAGATCACTAATACAAAGTCACATAAATCCTATGCACACCATAATGTCGTTTGCGTTTTTCTTTTTCGGGTGAAAATTCCACTTCCTGGGCTTCGCGTTGTGGTTGTAAAATTCGCTGAACCAAATTTCAATTCGGTTCAGCCACAAACAATGCTTCGGCGTGTACACAAACCGAATGCGATGCTAGTATTTCGGGCTGAAAAAATGTCGTAAACAACCGGAACGTTATGCGACATAGGGACTAAAATTTTTTGTTGAATATTATGGAAATATAATGATAAAGTAAAACAGAGGGCGTCTTCATGGAAAATATATTACCTGATCCAAATGTTGTTTTTCCTGTTCCAAATATAAAAATAGTAACTTATGTAAAACCGACAATTAAAAACAAAAATATAATTGTTGGGGATTTTACTTATTTTAGTGATGTCGATTTTGAAAAACATGTAACTCATTTTTATGATTTTTATGACGACAAATTAATTATAGGAAAATTTTGTCAAATAGCATTGGGGGTTGAATTTATAATGAACGGGGCGAATCATCAAATGAAGTGCGTTTCAACGTTCCCTTTTTATATTTTTGAAAACTGGAATGAAAATGTACCTTCTCTGGATAACCTGCCATTGAAAGGGGATACAATCATTGGGAATGATGTATGGATAGGGCAAGACGCCACGATATTACCCGGAGTAAAAATCGGAGATGGTGCAATAATCGGAATGAAAAGTGTTGTGGGAAGCGATGTGGAACCATACACAATAGCGGCTGGAAATCCGGCAAAAACTATTCGAAAAAGATTTGATGAAGAATTAACCGGATTAATGTTGAAGTTAAAATGGTGGGATTTACCGATTGAGGAAATAATAAAATTCATACCATTATTGCATCATAGTGATCTAGAAGATGTAAAAGAGAAAATAAAGGAAATAATAAAATGGAATACGCCCTTACGTCGAAAACGCCCTTACGTCGAAAATCATTGACATAAAAAATAAAGCATGTACAATACATCTTGCGATAAAATGGGATAATCATGGCTCAATTTCTGTTTCGGATTGCCGTTGGTAAATGATAGTTTTACGAGAAAATCAGACCAATGAAGTTACCGAATTACAAACTTTTAAATACTCAATTTTTTATATTTTATACAAAATTGGAACGTTTATTTTCGCTTACGAGTAGCTTTCAAAGTATCAATCCGCTATTTGGAATAGACCGAAATTTTTAGAAGATAACCACAGGTAGAAAAATGACTTGGTTTGGGATAATCGTCGGCGGAATTGCGTTGGCGGCTGTCGCTTTTTTTTTGCGAAAAGAAGCAAAAAACGGAAGTTGTGGTTCGTGTTGTGGACATTGTGGTTTGCACGATAGTCATTCCTGCAACTCCCACACTGTTGCCGATTCTTTCGACTCCACACTGAAAGCGGATGATGAAAGCGATAAACGAAAATCAGAACAAGTGTAAAGCCGTAATCGCTGTAAATTGAATCATTGGTGCATTATGAGGGACACGTTACGCTCATGATCTGTTGCCGTAATTTTTTATTGTCAAATGGCGTCACGATTTGACAGCATAACAATTTTGCCCGAAAAGAGACTTTCATCTTCGACTTCCCCAAAACGACATAAGCAGCAAAAATTGCTCTTGAAAGCCAATATTTTTTTTGGTAGGATTTGCGTTGTCTATTTAAATCGAATCTTTTAATCCCCCATTTTTAACCACAGGGAAGGAACCCATGTCGGACGACAATGCGATTGATCAGAATGCTATCGAAAAACTTCTTGCGGTGAAAAGCGGAGGAACCCAAAACGCGCCGGAGACTGCGTCAGCACGCGAGGGACAATCCGGGACGGCTTTGTTAGGTTCCACAATTGACCAAAGCGACGTCGAAAAACTTATGAACGCTTCTAAAATGCCGAACAACACATCGTCTGTCGGCTCGTCATCTTCGTCCGTACCGCCGCAATCTGTGAAGCCGGAAAGCTCTCAATCCGGCATGTCCGCCGCAACAGACGACGGCAATAAAGTCTTGGGACAAAACGACGTCGAAAAATTGCTGCAAGGGACAATTCGCTCGGCTCCGGCAAAAGCCGGGGCGGGAATCGGCGTTCTGCAAGGAAGTCTCGGCGACGACGACGGGCAGGAAGAAGGCGTTCCGCAAGGAGACATTGATTATCTGCTGAAACGAGCCGAAGAAGCATTGGAATCTATCGCAGGAAACGGTAGTTTAAACAACGGACCGCCGGAAGTGGTGGAATTTCAATTTCCGGAATTTGGCGGCTCAACGCCAAACTCGGAACACGCGACGCTCGACCAAATCAGCGAAGTCGAACTCGACATTAAAATTGAGTTAGGGCGGACGAATATGTACCTCGAAGACATTCTTAAATTACGTAAAGGTTCTGTTGTTGCGTTAGACAAAATCGCCGGCGACGCGGTTGATATTTACGTCAATGAACGTCTTATTGCTCGTGGCGAAGTTCTCGTGATGAACGACAATTTTTGCGTGCGTGTTGCCGAACTCCTCGCCGGCGCAATTCCGATTGAATAATAACTGCTTGAATAACGACCGCTGAATCATAGCCGCGTTGCAGAAAATTCTCTTGCTCTGCTGCTACTCCTCACCCTTGAAATTTCAGTTTTGATTAAAAAAATGCCTGCTTATTTCAACTGACGCCATAGTTTTCTATTGCGTTTTCAAATATAGTCACTAAAAAACGAAATACTCAGCATACTGTTAGTTTTTCACTTTTAACTCTTTGATGATGTCTACAAAAACTTCGATCATCTTATTGCCTTTTTTTCGTGAATACATTGATTTGTTTCAACGGGGAAAGAAGAAAATTGAATTTCGCAAAGTGACGTTACCCGATCATTTGCGGTACATCCTGGTTTATCAATGCGCGACGCTGAAAAAAGTGGTCGGTTATATGGTTGTCAAAAAAGTGGTTTCCGGTACGCCTGATGAAATTTGGATTCAGTATCACCACATCAGCGGCGTTTTTCGGGATATTTATGACACATACTATGCCAATGCGAAAAAAGCGGTCGGAATTATTATCGACCGTTATGTTCCGTTTGAAAAGCCCGTTGCA
The DNA here is from genome assembly GCA_031267635.1 of Planctomycetaceae bacterium. GTDB lineage: Bacteria > Planctomycetota > Planctomycetia > Pirellulales > Thermoguttaceae > WRMR01. The sequence goes on along the minus strand of JAIRYX010000315.1, from coordinate 8,436 downwards.
CTTACCGATATTGACGAAAATCTCAAGCCGCCGCAAAGTTTTTGTTATCTTTCCGAAAACGCTTTTGTGAAAGCGTTGGAAGTCGCGGAAGAAAAGATCATACCTACGCAAACAACGAAACGTCTTTCGTGACATTCCGTTGTTTGAAGTTATAGTTCATTCAATCGCTCAAACCACATCAATCCGTACCGGGTAACTGGGTAGATAAGAATGCAAGCTTTCTAAGAGAAATCCAGTGCTGATTGCGGATTTTTTTAGATTCCCGCAATAAGATCAAGCTGAGCGCGAATCGAATATTCAATTTCCGCCGCACATTGTTGATAAACTTCGTAATTTCCGCCGATAGGATCGGGAATATCGCCGCCGTCGGGACGTAAAACGTGTAAGCGAGTATCTACATTAGGCCAATTGGAGAGAATCGCTTCACGATGTCCGCGCGACATGACAAAAATCCGGTCGGCAAAACGTACAAGCGTTTCCGTCAATTGTTGCGATTCATGCGCGGCAAGGTTCATATCATAACGTTTGGCAACCTCTTGCGCCATCGGATTCGCTCGAGCAAACGGCGACGCCGAAATTCCCGCCGACAAGATCACATAACCATGATCTTCCAATTCGTCCGGCGAAGATTGTAGTCGCTCGGCAAGTAATTTTTCACAAAGAATTTCCGCCATCGGACTTCGGCAAGTGTTGCCGGTACAAACAAAAAGAATAATTTTCGCCGTCAGTTTTTCAATCGTTGCCGATGTTATCGCTCCTTCGCGAAGGATTTCCACGCTATCCATTTCTACACGCACAACCGTCGAGGGCTTTTTGAAATCCGGTTCTCCCGCGTCAATCACAAGATCAATTCTGCCGTCCAATTTCTTCATGGCTTCTTCCGCCGAAATTGCCGGAGCGTCTCCCGTAACATTCGCGCTTGTTAAAACAATCGGCTCGTTTAATTCATTAAGAATGTCCAGCGTTATCGGGCAATTTGGCGTTCGCAGACCGACCGTTCCGCTCGGCATAATTGTTTTTTGAATGAACGGCGTATATTTCACAAGTTGCGATTCGGTTGCCGTGCCGTCGAAAACAAGAGTCAACGGTCCGGGCCAACAACGTCTTGCCAAACGTTGTCCCAACACGCCCGGCATCGGAATATATTCGGTCAATACTTCATAACCGGAAATCGCCAACGGCACCGCATGTCCTTCGCGGCGTCCTTTCAATAACAGCAACCGTTGTAACGCATCTTCGTTGGATGCTAACGCGGCAATACCGTAAACGGTCTCGGTCGGCAAAATCAGCAGTCCTCCGCGACGTAAAATAGACACACTTTCACCGACCACGTCGTCAAATTTCTCAACATCTTGTACATGAATGATCTTGGGCATCAGTGTATCCTTCATCTTTAACCTTTTATAAAATTTACTTTCAATTCTTATTTGCCGTGAATCCACAAATTTGACGAGAGACCGTAGGGTTCGTTTGTCACCACGTTTGTTTTTTTGGGGAAATATTCTCTTCCGCCTCAATTTTTCTTCGTGGATTCGCGGCAACAACAACATTATATTAACTCGAATAAATCTAAAACATTTTGACTGTTTTTCCGAAAAAAGTCAAATGTATTTTCTGTTATTTCGCAGGAAAATGGAAAAATTTAATCTTGTTGTAATGTTACGATCTTGTTGATTTTAGTAATCGCAAGGACTGTATCTACTTTATTTCTCGTTTTGGAAATATACGGCATAAAACAGTAACACGAAAAGAAATATTTATTTTGCAAGAAAAATCTTCCTGTTGTTTTGGGATTGACGGTCTTTCTCTTTTGACTGTAAAAACAGATTATGCAAATTGGTCGTAAAATTTCTTCTCTCGTCTTACGCAGAAAAAACTCTCTCTTTCTTGACAATTAGCATACGTAACCTACGTTTTTATGTTATTATCCGACAATCATGCGGATAAAGTAGTTCAACAGAAACAATCGGCATAATAAATTAGGTCTCGCTATGACAGCTCAAGAGCAAAATCAAACGTTGTTGCTGGACTCGTTGGAAACAACACGGCAACAAATTACGGCAACACAATCGGAAATCGAAACGGTCGTCAACAGGATGCAAACACTGACAACGCAGATTGAAACAGCGTTAAAGTCGCTTGATTCGTTGAAAGCGGCGTTTGATAAAATTGTCGATGACGAACAAAACGCGGAAAATAACAGCGAAAAAGTTGCCGAAACGCTGGAGGAAATGTTCCGACAGGTTTCTAATATTGTCAATAACGCAAAAGAAAAATTAAATACGCCAAAGCCGCAAGAAGAAATCGCGGAAAGATCGGAAATAGCGACGCCATTGGAAACGCCGACAATCGCGGTAAATGAAACGGCAACAGTAAAAATAACAGATGAAATCCACACTGCCGAAGCAGCAGAACCAATAGAAGAAATAACGAGAGCGACAGCCGCAGCAATTCCGGCAATAACGATTGCGGATCAGGAAATCTCTCAAACGCCGGAAATACAAGCGTCTGAAATCATAGAACCGACATCCGTCGTTCCTCCAGAACAAGCAACAGTGACGCCGCCGGAACCGCAGAAAAAATTCGACGACGCCCACCAAACGGCAGTCGCCTTAAATGAAATGCTCGCAAAAGCCAAAGCGATGACCGGTTCAATCGCCGAAGCCGCAACAGATACGGAAGAAGACGATATTTCCGCGGTTGACGAATTGTTAAAAACCGCTTCATCGTCTTTTGTAGCGAATTGAAAACATGCGAATCACTTCAAATTCCGCATCAGTTTCTGATAAACCTTTTCGTACTCGGCTTTTTCTTCGGGATGAGAAAAACGGACATAGTGAAATTTCGGATAACGTTTTTTCAAAATACTCATACCGCGGCAAGGATCGGTATCGCATAGAATAAAAGTCGGCACGTCAACGCTTGCACGCCGTCCGAGCCGCGACAGCGTTTCAATATTATGACCATCCACGCGAAACACTCTCGCTCCAAACGCTTTTAACCGTTTGTCGAATGGTTCCAGATTCATAACGGAAGTCATTTTGCCGTCGCATTGATAGCCGTTGACGTCAACATAAACCAGCATGTTGCCGAGTTGATGATAACTCATCGTCTGCACCGCCTCCCAAAATTCTCCGGACTGACATTCGCCGTCGGACATAAGCATCACGACGCGACCGGCTTCACCGCGAATCTTTCGGGCAAATGCGATTCCCGCCGCCTGACTGATTCCTTGTCCCAGCGAACCGGTCGTGACTTCCATACCGGGCGAATGTTCCGCGCCGATCATTTCCACCGTACTGCCGTCGCGGTTGTAGTCGAGCATTCCTTGTTCGTCCATTCGCCCCGCTTCAATCAACGCCGCGTAAAGAACAAGAGCGTATTGTGCGGGCGAAAGAATAAAATTATCGCAATTCGGGTCGCCGCCGCCGTTGTAATCCGCACCGGTGACTGCCGGTTGTCCCGCTTTCGGCGTTCCTTGAAATTTGCCGGGAATAAGCGGTTGGTCGAGCGGACTTAATTTGAGCACTCGCCCGTAAAGCGTTGCGAAAATTTCCGCCGCCGAACACGCCTGACTGATATACCCGCCGTTTTGCGCAATCGTATGTGCCAAAACACGCCGCCGAATTCCACCTGCCGCTTTTTTCACTTGTTTTTGCCAATTGGAGGTCGTCATAGAATTGGTCATTTTCTTTCCGGTTTTCGTTAAAGTCAGGGACGTTGAGAACAGATGGGACGTTAGGAACTATGGAAAATCACAGGAAATAAAAACAGAAGACCTTATCCAACGAGGTCTCATGCCTTTCACGTTCCTATGGAGAAGGTCGAGACGTATTGCAATACGTCTCAACTGGACGTTTAACATATCGTAATGATACGCCTATCATTCGACCGCTACGGAGTCTTCGGCGAAAACAGCGTGGCATTTTTCGCACGATTCTTTCATTTCAGAAACCGCTTTTTTGAAATCCGCGAATTGCACGTTGCCTTTTTCAAAACCGTGCGCTGCTGTATTGGCTTTTAACGCGGCGTCGCGGAAATCGTGCGATAATTCAAGCCATTTATCTTTTTGATCCGGTTTTTTCGTTTCGTCGAAATTCGGTTCCAAACCTTGCGAAATCGCCACAAACGCGGCAGTTCCGCCTTTCACATTGTCAATACCGGTTTTCAACGCGCGTTCAATGCGGACATAACGGGTCATGCTGGTATTGATACGCGGAACGGCAAGTTTCATCGTCGGCGACATTTCGGCGACTTTTTTCCACTCCAGTTTTTCATCGGATTTTGCGGCAAGCGATTTGTTAAGGGCTTCGACTGCGGCTTTTGCTCCGGCTAAATCTTTCGCGGCCGCAACGTCTTTCGCGGCTTTGATGATACTCGGAGCGGCGGCTTTGTATTTGCTCTCTTCTTCCGACAAACCAATCGCAAGCGAAACTAAAACCAAAGCGTTTCCTTCGCGAGAAAGAACGCTGGAATCGGCGGCAAAATCTTTACTGGACGACAAATCTTCCAAATCTTTCGCCAGCTCTTTGACATAATAATCGACCTGAAACTCCAAGTCGGCGGCGGGCGGCAACGCAACTGCGTCGGCAGCGGAAACGGTTGTTGCGGAAACGGCAATCGCCGACAAGCTCAATAAAGCTGTTGCAGTCCAAAGGCGTAACGAGCAATTCATCTTCATTTTTAATTCTCCTAAAGGCAGGTGAAAATTTTTCGGGACAGCAAAGCGTAACCCTAGTCATTTTTTACTGTTCCTTTGTGTTGTTAATTTTTTTTGCGTAAACGATTCAAACGGAAACCGTTTTCCGTCAAATTTTACGCAAGAGCATTTATGATACACAATTTTATCTGAAAATAATAGCCCCCGCAAAATTTGCGCAAAAATCGAAAATGAGAAAGAGTCCCGAAGCGGGGCGTTCAAAAGGTCAAAGGTTGATATTTTTCCGCCATCTGCCTAATATCCGTCACTATTTTTCAAAAGAAACCAGTCAAGCGTAATTCCGAGAACGGAATGTTGAACAAATCCGCTCCAAATACTGCCGCATCGGACAGCGATAATTCCCCACAAAATCCCGCCGAAAATTGATGCAATCGCCTCGCTGCACGGATGACCGAAATGCAACATCGCGGACGCCATTGTTTGAATAAGAATCGCGTTGTAAATGCCCAGAGAATCCTTCAAACCGTTTTGCAAAAAACCGCGAAAAAAAAACTCCCAGCCAAAATAATAAGTCAAATACGTTGCCGCATGGCACAAAAAAATTCCCGGGGAGTTGGTTACGGCAGGATTATAAGGATAGACCGCCCGGTAAGCCGGAGAGTACGAAGTCCAAAAGCCCAAAATAAACGCGACCGGAACGCAAATCAGCGTACCGCGAATCAGCCGAAGCAAATTTCCTTTTTGAAGTCCGTAATCCGCGAGTTTCTCCCGAAAGACGAATTTAACGATAATGATCGGCAAAACGCCGAAAACTCCAAACGCACTAAAAACCTTCGACGTTCCCTCAAAGAACGTTATGACATGGTTTTCCACCAGTTTTTCGGTAACAACATGCTGCACCGCAAACTCTGGAGAGAAATAATACCAGAAGATCATCGCCAAGGTAGAGTAAAGTAAAACGATGGTCGGCTTCCATTGATTTTTGACGAAAAATTTCATCAAAAATTGAAGAAAATGATCTTGCTTTTTACGGGAAAATTTCATAGTAAATTCCAATATGGGACGCTGTTCTAGTAGGTATGAAAGAGCGATTCAATAGTTTTAGGAGTCGGCTATTGGGGATTTTGCGGGGTTTGTGATAAAATAAATACCGCAATTCAGTAAAACGGAGCGAGCATTTTAGCAGAAAAGTGATAAAATGTAACCTTCCTAAAGGCGTAAAAAAAAAACGCACGATTTAATTTCTCTTGTTCGCAAAGCTATGTTAAATAACAAACCGGAAAATAAACAGGACAACACCGACAAAAAACTCATCGACCAATACACAGAAATTGCGCAGCTTGCGGGCGGATTGGCGCACGAAATCAAAAATCCGTTATCCACCATTCGGCTGAATGTCGAGCTTTTAGCCGAAGACCTCGCCGAGGGCGACTCGCCGCAAGACCGTCGTGCGATTCGCAAAGTCGAGATTGTCAAGCGGGAATGTCAGCGATTGGAAGAGTTGCTCAATGATTTTTTGAATTTCGCCAGTGCGCACAAATTGGAGCTGGAGCCGGTGGATATAAATCGCCAATTGAAAGAAACGCTGGACTTTTTTGCTCCGCGTGCGCGAGAGGCAAACATTGATGTTGTTGAGTATTTCGCAAATGATTTGCCGACGGCGATGATTGATCGCCGCTCGTTTCATCGGGCGATTTTGAATCTGGTTCTCAACGCGCAGCAAGCGATGCCGAACGGCGGGCAATTGGTTATACGCACCCGCGCAGCGGCAAATGCGGTGGCGATCGATCTGATTGACAACGGCGTTGGCATGGACGATAAGACGAAAGAAAAATTGTTTGACGCTTTTTTCTCCAGCAAACGCGGCGGTTCGGGACTTGGGTTGCCGACCACGCGCAAAATCATCGAAGGACACGGCGGCTTAATCGCGTTACAAAGCGAGCTCGGTCACGGCACGCAGTTCACTATTTTGTTGCCGACTTTAGTGCGGCTGGCGTGAAATCTGCCCAAATACCCAGCCAACCGCTCTCATGGGGAAAATCAAACGGACTGCCTTACTTCTTTGTGTGAGCAGGACGGATTTCAAGCGGCGGTAGAAAAGATTTTGTAGGAAGGTATAATAGACAAACATTGTAAAGATTGCGGCAAACGATTCCTATCTTGGGGATAATAGAAACGCGCAATATCAAATGAATTTATGTCTTGCAAATTGATGGATGAACCCCCAAAATTTCATTTACATAAATTTTTCAAGAAATAAGTTCCAAGGCAAAGCATGGCACGGGAAGCGATATTCGGACCGAATGACAGTCAGACGAACGGGCGGCAGGAATCATCGGCGGCAAGCAAGCTGGAATTGCTGACGCCGGACGAGGAACGCGTACTTCGTCCGCAACGAATGTTCGAGATGGTCGGGCAGAGAGACGTTTACGAGCGGATTGAAGTGGCGATTGAAGCGTCGCGGAAACGCGGCGAGCCGTTAGGACATGTCTTGTTCGACGGACCGCCGGGACTGGGGAAAACGACATTTGCGCTGTGCATTCCGCGCGAGCTGGGCGTGAACGTCCAAATCGGAAACGGGGCGACGCTTCGTGCGCCGAAAGATTTGGTGCCGTATTTGACCAATGCGGAAGAAGGTTCGGTGTTGTTTATCGACGAAATTCACCGAATGCACAAATCGGTCGAGGAATTTTTGTATCCGGCGATGGAAGATTTTCGCATTGATCTGACGCTTGGCGAAGGAGTCAACGCAAGGACGCTCAATATTCAGCTCAAGCCGTTCACGCTGATCGGAGCAACAACGCGAACCGGTTTAATTTCGGCGCCGTTGCGGGACAGGTTTCAGATGCGGGAGCATCTTGATTTTTATACGGCGGACGAATTGGCGGCGATTGTACGGCGAAGCGCAAGAAAGCTCAGCGCGGAAATCACGGACGACGCGGCGGACGAAATCGCGTCCCGAAGCCGTAGCACGCCGCGATTGGCAAACAATCGTCTTCGCTGGGTGCGCGATTACTCCGACGCCCGCGCCGACGGACGCATAACGATTGAAGTAGCGCAAAAAGCGCTCGACATGGCGGGGATTGACATTCTTGGGCTTGATGCGCAAGACCGTAAATATCTTGACACGATTTTGCGGGTCTTTCAAGGCGGACCGGTCGGCGTGGAGGCGGTCGCTCACACAATGAACGTCGCGCCGGACACGCTCTTTGACGAAGTAGAGCCGTTTTTGCTCCGAAGCGAACTGATGGTGCGAACTCCTCGCGGGCGCATACTCACCGGCAAAGGCGTGCGGCATCTCGGTTACGACCCTGCCCGATTTCCGCAAGTGACGCAGAATAGTTTATTCTAACGTAAGCGGCAACGATTCATGCGTCCAAACCCAATCAATCCGTTTTCCGCCCGTTATCCTTTGGCAGCGGGGCAACGATTCATGCGTCCAAACCCAATCAATCCGCTTTCCGCCCGTTATCCTTTGGCAGCGGGACAACGATTCATGCGTCCAAACCCAATCAATCCGCCGACGTCCGCAAGGGCGGCTTGTCGGGGATTAAGGATGGCTCGTCGGGGATTGACGTCGTAGCGGGAGGCAAAATCGGAAAGTACGGCTTGCCGATTCGGAACGACAGGAGAGAACGCCGCCCGCGACGCCGCTTGATTCATCACTTACGCGGTAAAGTTTCCGCTCCGAGCGGGACGGAAATTCCGCAGAAAGCGGCGAATCTCTCGCAGAGCGGGACGGAAATTCCGTAGAAGGCGGCGAATCTCTCGCGAAG
>JAIRYX010000363.1 GCA_031267635.1 Planctomycetaceae bacterium | reverse complement strand
TGTCTGTACAATGTTTACTACGAAACTTTCGACGAATTCAAAAACGGAATTAACGACTGTCTCGGGCGCGTTGAAAACGACTACAAAAATGAAATCGAATCGCTTATGACTCCCAATTTGCAAAACTTCAAAAAGCTTGAGATATTGGAGTTGTGAGGTATAACATCTTTGGGGATTTTGCAAAAGTTTAGTTAGCAAAAATAGACTCTGGAACTTCGGTTTAGAACAATTGACAACAACATCATTGAGATTACAATTGAAGAGATACACCTCACATTTGAGCATTCGTTTTTGAAGACAGTATTTTATCGTTCATCTGTCTCCCAAATCCCTTTTGTCTCTAACGTCCTTTGGTTTAACAAAAACCGAATATTTAAGTGCGAGGAGTATATAACGTCAGTATCGCAATAAACGACACAAAAAGAAAGACCAAAACAATGCCAAAAGTTTATTTCAATATATTGAAAAGTTTGACCGTTCTTTTTCTAATCTTTGCAGACGCAAGTTTTGTGCTTCCCGCTACTACGCCGGAAAACAAAGATAAGGAAACATTGCAATCGCTTGCGGAACAATTTGAAAAACCGCCGATCAAATATCGACCTCATGTTTGGTGGCATTGGATGGGGAGCAATTTTACCAAAACAGGAATTACTAAAGATCTCGAAGCGATGAAAGAAGTGGGAATCGGCGGAGGAACGATTTTCAATATTGCTTCGTCTGTTCAAAATACGCACGCCCCGATGGAAAACAATCCTTATCCTGAACAAACATACCGCGGCGACGCTTATTGGGATGCGATGCGTCATACGATGTCGGAAGCCAAACGTCTTAATTTGGTCATGGGATTACACGGCACGCCGGGTTACGCAACCACCGGCGGTCCCTGGGTTACGGAAGAATATTGTATGCAAACGCTGGTATTCGTGAAAGTTGCTGCTCAGGGCGGTCAAATGATTGAAACGACGCTTCCACAACCGGAACTCCCGATCTATCGCGGCTATTCCAACGAAAGCGATAGTTTTGGGAAAAACGTCACTGGAAAACAGGCAACGTATTACAAAGATATTGCAGTGATGGCAAGTCCCGACAAAAAGAACGCGACTCCCGCCGACGTTCTTGATATTTCCGCAAATATGGACAAAAACGGACGCCTGAAATGGCAAGCTCCCGACGGTCCATGGAACATTTGCCGTATCGGTCATGCGCCGACAATGGCACATCCGCATCCGCTTCCCGATGATATTATCGGAAAAACATTAGAAGTCGATAAAATGAGCCGCGAAGCAAATCTTTATCATTGGAAACAACTCCTTGATCCATTGAAAGAGCATATTGGAGAGTATTTCGGCAAATCGTTTACTTATGTTTGGATAGACAGTTATGAATCCGGCGATCAAAACTGGACGCCGACGTTCCGTGACGATTTTATTCGTTTGAAAGGTTATGATCCGCTTCCGTACATTGCCGTTCAACAAGTGACGGAATCGGAAAACGAAAGCGAAGAACTGAAAAAATTCCAACAAGACAGCCGGGCTGTTATCAGTCGATTGTTCATTGACAACGGTTGGAAAACCGCGCAGGAAATGCTTCATGCGTATGGCTTGAAACTTTATTGGGAACCTTATGCCGGTCCTTGGGATTCGCATGAAAGCGTTTCCATTCCCGATCTTCCGGTGGGGGAATTTTGGACGGGCGGCGATGGTTCGGTCGGAAATCTGCCTGCAATTGCAAGGGAATTTGGAAAACCGCTTGTCGGCGCGGAAGCGTTTACCGGCAGACCGGAAACGAGCAAATACACGGAAGATCCGGCGTTTCTGAAACGCTCGGCTGACGGTGGTTATGCGTCCGGCGCCAATTGGTATTTTTTGCATCACTGGGTTCACCAGCCGTTTGACGAGCGTTATCAACCCGGTATGGGCATGGGATGGTGGGGAACGCATTTCAGTCGCTATCAAACGTGGTTCAAACCCGGCAAAGCGTTTTTCACTTACTTAGCGCGTTGCCAAATGCTGTTGCAACAAGGCATTTCCGTTGCTTCGGAACGAAATACCGCTCATCGAAGCACATCGGATGCGGAAATATTTTTCATCATCAATCCCGAACTTTCCGCGATAGAAAAGACGTTCGTGTTTCCGGTAAAAGATTCTATTCCTGAGCTATGGAACGCTTATATCGGAACGATTCATCAAACGCGCCATTGGAAAAGAGACGGCGATAAAACCTTGGTCAATTTGAAACTGCAACCGGACGAATCTCTATTCGTGATCTTCCCGAAAAATCCGACTTGTCCTTATCCCCAATTGCGGTTGCCGGAATATGACGTGAAAAGCGAAACAGCGGAAGAAATTCGCGGAACATGGAATGTGCGTTTTGAACCGAAACTTGCCCCGCCCTTTGTCCGTGAATTCCCGGTATTGATTGATTTTAGCGAAATCCCCGATACTACCGTAAAATACTTTGCCGGAACCGCCGCTTACGAACAAACAATTAAGATTCCGGCGGATGAAATCAGCCAAAACAAACGTTTCGTGCTGGATTTGGGAAGACTGAACGACATTGCCAATCTGCGAATCAATGGAAAAGACGCAGGCGTGCTATGGAATCCGCCGTACAAAGCGGATGTGACTTCGTTGATCAAAGCGGGGGAAAATCAGATAGTGATTGAAGTAACGGTGAATTGGGCAAACCGCCTTATCGGCGACGAACAAGAACCGGCGGATTTTGAGTGGGGAGCAGATCGCGGCGATGCAGGACGGGCAATGAAAACGTTTCCAGACTGGTTTCTCAAAAATCAGCCGCGACCGTCGCAAGGACGCAAGACATTCAATATTTGGTACTATTACCGGAAAGATTCGCCATTACAATCGGCGGGACTGCTTGGTCCCGTGCGTCTTATCCGGCAAGAAGTTGATTGACTATCATCCCTTGCTGGGGGTTGAATAAGCAAATGATTTGGTCGCTTTATCTTTATGTATCTTTCAATTTTTCGAAAAATGTTGTTCCTGGAGTTGTCGCAATTGTCCTCAATGCTTCCAAATGACAATTGTGACATGAGGGGCTTTAGGAACAGCTTACACTAGAGGTGATTTTCTGTGGAGATAGTCCTTCTGAAATGAGGAGTTAGCAAAAACACACTCATGAGCTTCGGGGTAAAGATTTAACGGCATTTATGATAATCGCAACAGAAAACATTATCCCACTTGTCGAGTTGCTTGTTCATGGTAGAATGAATTGTTTGTATGAAAAAGTGTAACTATTCAGTCGCTCAAACCAAATAAATCCGCACAGAACAACTGAATAGTTACGAAAAAATAATATTGATTAATGATGGAAAGTAGGATTTTGCCCCCCAAAAAATCCATTTTCTTGGCTTTTGTCAAAATATTTTAAAAAGGTTCATTATGCGTCATGTGATTTCGGCTCTAGTTCAGAATGTGCCGGGAGTCCTGTCCCATATTTCGGGGATGCTTGCCTCGCGCGGGTACAACATTGACAGTCTTGCTGTTGGTGAAACAGAAAACAATCAGATTTCGCGGATGACTTTCGTGGTTGTCGGTGATGATTCGGTGGTTGTACAAATTCGTAAACAGTTGGAAAAAATTGTCACAGTTGTTCAGGTCGAGGATATTTCGAGCGAAGATTATGTAGAACGCGATCTGATGCTTGTCAAAGTCTCCGCACCGAGAGAAAAACGTGGAGAAATCACCGAACTCGTAAATATTTTTCGTGCAAAAATTGTGGATGTAAATCCCGATGTGCTGATGATCGAACTTTCCGGTAAAGAATCGAAAATTGAAGCGTTTATCGACGTTTTGCGTCCCTACGGCATTCTGACCCTCGTCCGCACCGGCGTTATCGCAATGGTCAGAGGCGCACAACAGTAAAAAATCCCGCTCGACACAAAGTAGAATTATTTCCAACAGCAAACAGACTCCATTAATTTTGATATGAAACACGCAAAATTTTAGAAAGAATTGTTTCAATAAATTCCTTCTAAAAAATCTTGGTACCAAACATCGTGTTGCTAATGAATTAAGAATGTTGGATTTAATGTTTGAGAACCATATTTTTCAATTTCAACGTTAACCTGAATTAGGAGCAAACCATTATGGCAGCAACAACTTATTATGACAAAGAAGCAGACCTTTCTTTGCTGAAAGGGAAAACTATTGCAATTCTCGGTTACGGTTCACAAGGACACGCTCATGCGCAGAATCTTCGCGACAGCGGTTGCAACGTGATTATCGCCGAACTTCCGGGCACGGATAACTACGAAGCCGCTGTCAAAGACGGGTTCAAACCGCTTTCGACCGAAGAAGCGACCAAGCAGGGTGATATTATCGTTTTTACTCTGCCGGACGAATTGCAAGCCGATATTTTTCGCACTCAAGTACGCGATAACCTTGCAAAAGGCAATATCATTGTCGCAACGCACGGCTTTAATATTCATTATGGACAATTCAATTTGCCGCAAGGCGTTGTCGCTATTTTGATCGCGCCGAAAGGTCCTGGACATCTTGTGCGAAGCGAATTTGTCAAAGGCGGCGGCGTGCCGTGTTTGATTGCGTTGGGCGAAGGTGCCGGAGATAGCGAGCGGAAAATCGGTTTGGCATATGCCAAAGGGATCGGCGGAACGCGCGGCGGTGTGATTGAAACATCGTTTGCCGAAGAAACCGAAACCGACTTGTTTGGCGAGCAAGTCGTTCTTTGTGGCGGAGTGAGTGAATTGGTCAAGACCGCGTTTGAAGTGCTGGTCGAAGCCGGTTATCAGCCGGAAATGGCGTACTTTGAATGTATGCACGAATTGAAACTGATTGTTGACTTGTTCTATCAAGGCGGTTTGAACTACATGCGTTACAGTGTCTCGAACACGGCAGAATACGGCGATTACACGCGAGGTCCCCGTATTGTTACCGCAGAAACCAAAAAAGAAATGAAGAAAATTCTTGAAGAGATTCAAAACGGACAATTTGCTCGCGAATGGCTGTTAGAAAATAAAGTCGGCGCACCGGCATTCAAACGTCTTCGCGCCCGCGCTCGCAAACATCAACTTGAAGAAATTGGTCGGCGGCTCCGCAAAATGATGTCTTGGATTGACGCGAAAGAGTTGTAATGATAAGCTGTGCTTGTCTTGTCGATTATTTTCACAATAAGGACGGTCGCTGACCGTCCTTTTGTGTTGATTGTAAATGGTGGCACAATGAGATTCAAAAGACATAAAAAAAAGCCGAAACTGGTATTTCCGCGACTGTTTGTTTTATTGGCAAGCGAAAGTTCCAACGCTGTCATTATTCGACGTGGACCGTCAAAACAAACGGCGGCTATCGGTTGGAATAGAAGCAGCGATACGTTTACGCTTGGTCAATGGTTTCCTGGAAAAATTTATCATTTCCGAGCGGACATATCGCCCGATGGAAAATATTGGATTTATTTTGCGATGGACGAGAAGGGAAAAGCGGGAACCGCTGTCGCTCAAATGCCGTATTTGAAAGCGTTAGATTTCTATGTCAAAGATAATACCTATAACGGAGGCGGATTGTTTCTTTCTGATACCGTTTATTGGTTGAATGAAGGCGATGATGGGCATGATGTGAAAAAAAAAGGATCTCATTTCAAGGTCAAATATGAACCGCATCGAAAGGGAGAATGTCCGTTTATTTATTTCAAAAAATTAGAAAGAGACGGATGGATACTAACGGAAGGCAACAATAATCCGCATGTATCCGCGACAAAATTTGTGAAAAGTATCCATGAAAATTGGGTACTTCAAAAGATATTTTTCGGAACAATCGGAGCAAGCGGCGAACGTCCCATTGGAAAAGGAACTTATTATGAAGCGTATTCGCTTTTGAACAGACAATCATTACAATCACAGCCGTTTCCCAATTGGGAATGGGTAGAATTTGATCAACCGCGCAACCGTCTTGTGTGGACAGAATCAGGAAAAATCATGGCAGCCGCAATCAATGCCGACGGGCTAGGCAATATAAAAATGCTTTATGATACCAATAGTTTAACGTTTTCAAAGCAAGATGCTCATTGAATGTTTCTGATTATTTCGTTTTTTGGGGGATAATATTTGAAAGCGCAATAGAAAACTATAGCATCAGTGTCTCAAGGGAACTTCTAACCAAAAGTATTAACACAAGTATTGGCAATATATATCGATTGCGTAGTATAGTCGGGGAAATTATTGTTTAGATATTTTGGTATTGCATTTTTTTTGTTCATTTTTTATTATTTCCGGTAT
>JAIRYX010000347.1 GCA_031267635.1 Planctomycetaceae bacterium | reverse complement strand
TGAGTTGCTTATTCAAAAAATGCGTCGGCGCAGCTTTCAAATGTTCCAAGTCCACATATTTTGCGACAATAGGCGGAGCATAGTGCAATAAAAAATCACTCGCATAAATCGGGTTGCCGGCCGTTGATCTCGTAAATCTATCATGCGGGTTGTGCGGTTTCGTGTTTTCTGTTTCCAAAATTTGATTCTCCATAATAATAGTATTTTACCTCGCCGTGACGAAAAAATCAAGACGTGATTTTGAAACGTATTTTATGACATAACATTTTGAGGCACAATCTTTATAAATAGACTTGCTATTCAATCTCTTCGCCTTCCGGCTGCGATTGAATGGCGACAAATATTCTATTCATAGAAT
Organism: Planctomycetaceae bacterium; assembly: GCA_031267635.1. Taxonomy (GTDB): domain Bacteria; phylum Planctomycetota; class Planctomycetia; order Pirellulales; family Thermoguttaceae; genus WRMR01. The sequence continues at coordinate 2,820 of JAIRYX010000347.1, read as the reverse complement.
GGCTTGTTTAGCGGTTACGATTAAAACGCGACCGGGCTTCTATACCATAATAGCAAAACCCCATCGCTTCCTTCGGGCAGTATCTTCGCCGATTCTATTATGTTTTCTCACAAAGGCACAGAGGTACAAAGGAGTTATTTTTTAGAATCCCTCGGTGTTATTAGCGACTTTGTAAGAAACAAATTTTAAAATGTGACGAGTATAAATCCACACAGGGTAACAATCTTAATGATGACGTCTCCATTGGCTGGTTATCCGAAAGATTTTGCTATTGCAGCCCTTGTTTTTCGGTAAAATTGACTGTAGCGTGAAGTTTCTCAATTTCTCTTGATAGGAAAAATGTCAAGTGAAATTGCGTGACTTTATAGTAGTTACCCAGTTGCCGTGCGGATGTATTTGGGGTGAGCAACTGAATAGTTACAGTATTTGTTACAAATGAGGTTTTTAGTTGCTCCCTTATAGAGTGCGTAACATATGAGTTAAGTAATATATAGTGAACGCTGTTTTACAAATCGAACATTCAAGCGGGAAGAGGATAGCATGAAACCGTTGATCACATTCCCAGCAGCGTCTCAAGCATCGCGTTGATTGTCGTGACGTAGCGTGCGCTGGCTTGGTAGGCGCGTTGAAAAGTGAGGAGTTGCAGCGTTTCTTCATCAATATTGACGCCGCTGATTGATTGTTTTTGCGATTCGAGCGACGCATAATACGCCGCGTCGCCTGCGGCAATTGCTTTAATTGTTCCGGCTTTTTGAACAGTGGAATCGTAAATATTGCGGAAATACTGCGTGATGGATTGGTTGTTCAGCGATTGAAGCGATGTCTCCGGCATATTGGCAAGAAGCTCTCCATTTTTTGTATCGGCGGCAATTCCGTTTTTACTTGCCGCAAACTTCGACGGATCATTTTTCATCACGGCGTTGACGCCGATAGTCGTTGCGTCGCTGCCGGTGAAAAACGTGTTGATCCCAATTGCCGCAAGAATACCGCTCGAATCCTGCGCGAAAGAAAATTCAATCTCGTCCGACTCCGCCGTGATTTGTAACCGATTATCATTCGTAATCACCGCCCGGATTCCGTCCACCGCATTGAGCGAATCGGCAAGTTCACGAAGCGTCGTTCCGGTTGCGGGAATCGGATTGCCGACGCCGAAGGGATCATCTTTTTTTTGCGACGGAGTTAAGGAAATCGAAATATCGCTCGTCGTTGTTTTGCCCGACGCTTTGTTATTCACAAGAATTTGAAATGCGCCGTTGAGCGGCGTGTCCGCCAGTCCGGCGGCGTTGAGCGGCGCGTCCGCGCTGCTGACCGCTTCGAAACTCGTTAGCGAATCGTAGCCGGTCAATCCTTGCCCCGACGTGAAAATTTTGTTAAATTCCGTGATAAGAGCGTGCGCGTATTGATTGAGCTGTTTCGCAAAACCGCCAAGAATTTCGTCGCGTCCCTGATACATACCGAACAATCGCCCAGAGGAAGCGTCGAGTTTGTTTTGCGACGGCTCAATACAAATGGTCGCTAAATTCAGCGTTGAATTGCTGTCGTTGTCGTACCGGACAACCACCTCGCGACGCGTTCCTTCGACAATCAACGGATCGGAGCCGCAAAAAACCGAGACGACGCCGTTCTCGTTTTCATACGTTCGAATATTGATCAACTGCGAGAGTTCAGTCAGCGCGGCGTAACGCTGATCGCGAAGTCCCACCGCCTGATTTCCGCCGTTGTTTCCCGCCTCGATACGCGAAACCTCGACATTGAGCGATTGAATCTGCGCCGTTATTTCGTTGATTTGCGACGCAACGGTTTCGACTTGTTTATTAAGATCAATCTGCATTTGCAGAATTGATTGCGCGGTCTTATTGATTTTTTCGGCAAGCGATTCTCCTTCTCCTGCGACCATCTGCCGATACGAAAGATTCTCCGGCTGATTAAGAACGTTATCCACCGCGTTGAAAAAACTGGTCAGCGATGTGCTGATGTCGTTTATCGAAAGTTCGCCGAGAAGCGTTTCCAATTGCGTATAAACGTCGCTTTGCTGCAACGAGCTGTTCGCGTCGCTGAACGAATTACGAAGCCGTTCTTCGAGAAACGTATCAATCATCTGCGTGACACCGCCGACCTGCACGCCGTTGCCAAGCGTCATATTTTTCGGATGGTACGGCGACGCGGTTTCAAGCAACAACCGCTCGCGGATATACCCCGGCGTATTTACATTGGATAAATTCTGTCCCGTCACCTGAATCCCGACCGTACTGGCATTCAACGACGTGCCCGCCATTTGTAACGAACTAAAAAGCATATAAAACTCAAAAACTAAAAGAGAGCATTAAAAATGAGAGTAACTATTGAAGCAATTGGGACTTCGGGGATATTACGCTCTTCTTACACTTGAAAATTCGATTTTCGCTCAAAACGTGACGTTAATGACCAAAGGGATTTTGGGGACGCGATGAACAATCAACACTGTCTTAAAAATCGAAATTTCAAGTGTGAGGAGTATATATTAGACCTTTTCTCTAACCCTATCAATAGACCGAACACTATTCAAAAAACAGTTATTTTATATTTACCTGTTTTGCCTAAATAACCTGATGTGAAGTTAGAGAAAAGGTCTATTAACGAGCGAAGATAAACCGCTCAATTGTCAAGATATTAACAAAAAGATAAAAATCCGACAAGACCAATTTTTTTGCCAAAATATATTGAAGCAAATAAAAGCTTCAAATCTCGCGCCGTCGGTTACGTGTTGTAAAGTCCTCTGGCTGTTCACCTATATTACAGCTATTACATCGCTAAATGATATGGTTAAAACAAGAAGAATAG
>JAIRYX010000342.1 GCA_031267635.1 Planctomycetaceae bacterium | reverse complement strand
ATATACTCATCGTACTATGAAATTAAGTTTTTATTTTTTTGACAAGATTTACAGGATAGCAGGATAGACAGGATTTTATTATGTCCTGACAATCCTGTTATCCTGTAATCCTGTCTTAAAAAATGAATTTCATCGTAGCTACAGTATAAATGGTTCGTTTTAGAGTCGAAAGGCGTAAAGTCTAACTCTGAAAAATGGCATAAGCTCTACAACTGCGAAAATCTTAAAAAATTTCTTTATACTCATTCCGAAAAGTTGTCTTTTATTGACAGGTCAAGTGATATTGAAAATCAAATAATTGACTGGATAAATACCAACTTGCCGAAATTCAAAAACGAATATAAAGAAAATTTGTACGGTTACGAGGAAATTCAAAAATACAACAAACAAAATTACATTATGGGTTTTGTGTTTCCACAACCTGACGATTCGTTGAAATTAGATCTGACAGATGAGTGGTTTGACAATTTTAATGATGTAGTTAAAACTTTGTCAAAGGAAAACGCTGTGAACGAAGATGACATGCAAATTGATAATCGAAATTTAATTACAGAATAATATTAATAATGGAAAATTTATTGTTTGACATACCGCTCTCCCAAGAAGATAATTTATTGCGTAGGTTTGAAGAAATCCACGACTATATTTACGCAAACGACGGGCTTTCGCCGCAGCAGGCGATTGAAGAGTTTGTCAAAATTCTCTTTGTCAAAATCTGTGATGAAAACAGCGGAAACGGACTATTTTCTATTGCCAATATCGAAAATCTTTTTACGCAGACAACCGAAGAATACAAGGATATTTTTGACAAAGATGATAAAATTCGATTAAGCCGAAACTCCTTGTCGTTTATCGTTGATAAATTACGCGATATTTCTTTGGCGAATTCTTCGCAAGATGTCAAAGGTTTGGCTTTTCAGAAATTTCTCTCGCACCATGAGAAAGACCGTCAAGGGCAGTTTTTTACGCCTGAACCTGTTATTGATTTTTGCGTTGAAATGATGCAACCGAAGCAAAACGAAAAGATCATTGATCCGGCTTGCGGTAGCGGCGGTTTTTTGATATCAAGTCTAAAATACTTGAAAAAAACAGAACAAAAAATTGATATTTCAAAAGCCATCTCTGAAAATATCTTTGGCTTCGATATCAACAAAAGCATTTTGCGGATTGCTAAAATGCAACTGCTTTTAGAGGCAAATGTGAAAAACAATCTACGATGTGCCAACTCGTTGGAAAATTATTCTGAATTAAATAACTATTTTGATTTGGTTTTGGCTAATCCGCCATTTGGGGCAAAAATAAATAATCGTGATGCGCTGAACCATTTCGATTTGGGGCATAAGTGGATAAAGTTTGAGAATCAATTTCATAAAAACAACACATTACAATCGACGCAAAATACTGAAATTCTATTTATTGAACGTTGCCTGCAACTTTTGAAAGAAGGCGGACGATTGGGAATTGTATTGCCAAACGGAAATTTTGAAAATCCAAGTTTGGAATATTTGCGTTTTTATATCAAGCAAAAAGCCAAATTATTAGCAATCATTAAATTACCGCAAGAAACTTTTATTCCTTTTGGAACTGGCGTTAAAACCTCGATTCTTTTTTTAGAAAAAGATGCACAAAAAGAAAAACAATATTCTGTGTTTTTCGGAAAAGTAACAAAATTAGGTTATCAAGGCAATAAAAATGGTACTCCAATTTATAAAAAAAATGAATTTGGGCAAACAATCAAAGAAAACGGACGAACAATTTTAGACGAGAATTTTAGCGAAATTACAGAACAATTCGAGAATTTCAAAAATAATTTTAAGTTGGATACAAATCATTCATTTCCAATTAATCATAATGAATTAAAAGGACGATTTGACTATGATTTTTATTCGCCTGACAATAAAGTTTTTGGCAAAAAATTAAAGAACGGCAAAACTGTAAGGTTGGGCGATATTTGTGATATTGTAAAAACCAAATCGCCTAAACTTAAAAATTCCAATGAAACAGTTGAATATATTGAATTGTCAGACATAAACACACATTCATTTGAAATTATTAACTCGACTACATACAGTGTTCACGAATTGCCGAGCCGTGCGAGTTATGAAATTCGTGAAGACGATATCATTACTGCCATTGCTGGAAACTCGGTTGGAACGAAAAAGCATGCGACGGCTCTTGTGTCAAAGGAACATGACGGTTGTATTTGTACGAATGGTTTTCGTGTTTTGCGAAATTTTAGAATTGACTCTTATTATTTTTTATATTATTTGCGTACTGAAGTATTTTTGAAGCAAATGTTCATGTATCGAACCGGCGCTGCTATTCCCAATGTTTCTGATGCTGATTTGGCAAATATTGAAGTTTACATTCCTTTTGATGGCGAAAAAGAACAAATCAGCAGCCAAATTCGCAAAGCATTTGAATTGAAACAAGCGTTTAAGAATCAAATTGAAAGTATTGAGTTTAAGGTGATTTAATTTTCTTTTTCAACCTTTTTATTTCTGTGTTATCTGGTCAAGAGGAATATTATCCTTCTTTTTATGGTCTTGCGAACCAGTTCGCGGCTTGGACGGTTCTTTGACGTTCTTCTCGTTCTTGAGGGAGGTGTCCTTTGAACCATGCTTTGGCTTGGAAGGTTAGCGGGGAGGCGGTTGGCAAGAGGGTTGGACGCGATGCGCGGAGAGCTTGGTTGGAGTCGCGTGTTGACGTGTTGTCGGCGATTACGGGCGGGACAAGGCGTGCGTGCAACGGTCTTGCTTCGTAACACGATGCGTTGGGATCACTGTAAAGCAACTTCAACTCGCCCGTTTCAACATCCATCGTGTAAATTCCCAACGCCACGCCGTCTTGGGGGAATTGCGAATTTTCCATGACCTTATTTTTCTTGCCCGCAGCAACAAGCAACGTCTTCTCATCAAGCCGAATTGCCGTCGTTACAACCATTTCGTCGTTACCGCCTTTCCGCAAGAAAGATTCACGCAGCAATTGTTCGCCGCCGCGACCTTCCGTCAACACGGGACCGGCGGGAGTTGTGAGCAATATTTTGTCCGGCGCGAACGGTTGCGGTTGCGTCAATCTTAGCAGCCGATGTCTTCCGCCCGCTTCGCCGCCCGCGAACCAGCCGCCGTAACCGCCGTGAATATTGCGCCAAAACGCACGCCGTTCGGGACCGTAAATTGTTCGGGCTTGTGTGCCGTCGGGACGCAGGGCAAGCAGGTTGTATTCGGTTTTCATCCGCGAATAAAACAACTCCAACCGCGTAATCAAAATACTCCCGTCATCACCAACCGACGGCTCCGAATCACGCCCGAAATTGAAACCGACAACTTGAATATCTTTGCCGTCAGG
>JAIRYX010000309.1 GCA_031267635.1 Planctomycetaceae bacterium | reverse complement strand
TTATGGAACAATCGATAGTGCATAAAAATAATTAAAAGGAAAATGAGGCAATTGAAAATACAGGCGATAATATACAAAATCAAAAATCACACGTCAAGACGAATTTTAAAGTAAGAGGAGTATAATAAAGCATGTCGGGTACGGATAATTAGGCAAGTGACTTTAGAGACTCAGCGAACACGCTCTTTGAATTTCGGAAATTGCTTTTTTAATTTCGGAAGTTTTCGTCGCAAGCGTCTCTCTTGTCTTCAAAATCCCAATTGCCCCGCGAAACCTTCTTTGAGAATTTAATCAGCCGGTATCCACGAATTTTCATCATGTGATATAATATTTTTCTGGACATGATTGTTTCTCTTTTAAAAGAAAATGATTGTTGTTATCTCCTGATTATTGTAACGATCTTGTCTGGTTTTAACCATAAATGATAAGGTACAAACTTGTTGAATGTACCTTATTTTTAACGATAATTATCAAGAATCTTTGTTTTCTGAATATTTGTTCTTATGCCAGAATATGACGTGATTGTGGTCGGCGGCGGTCATGCCGGAGTGGAAGCTGCGGTTGCGGCGGCGCGGTTGGGTGCGCGAACCGCGTTGCTCACTTGCTCTCCGGATACGATTGCTCAAATGAGTTGCAATCCGGCAATCGGCGGAGTCGGCAAAGGACAAATTGTCCGCGAAATCGACGCGCTCGGCGGATTGATGGGGCGAGCTATCGACGCAACCGGTATTCAATTTCGGATGCTCAACCGCAGTAAAGGCGCGGCTATGCACGGACCGCGTGCGCAGGCAGATAAACAAGCGTATAAAATTTTTGTCAAACATTATCTCGAACAACAACCAAATCTCGAATTGCGGCAGGAAACGGTAATCGGACTGTTGACCGAACCAATTCCGAAAGCGTCTTCGGAGTCGGCGCAATTTCGTGTTATTGGCGTGTTGGTCAATGGAAATATGAAATACCGCGCCGGCACTGTAATTTTATGTTGCGGAACGTTTTTGCATGGCGTCATTCATGTCGGAGAATCGACTTATTCCGGCGGACGCGCCGGAGAACCGGCAGCGGTTGGATTGAGCGAATCGTTACGTCAACTTGGTATTCGACTCGACCGTTTTAAAACCGGAACGCCGGCGCGAATCAACAGCCGTTCCATTCATTATGAAAAATTAACGCCGCAACATGGCGATGAAACGCCGCAACCGTTTTCGTTTCTCACCCAACGGATTGAACAGGAACAAATGTGTTGTTGGCTTGCGCGGACAAACCCGGCAGTCCACGAATTGATCCGCAAAAATTTCGGACGCGCTCCGATGTACACCGGACAAATTCAATCGACCGGACCGCGTTATTGTCCGTCGATTGAAACAAAGGTTGATCGATTTGCCGAAAAAGAACAGCATCAATTATATCTCGAACCGGAGGGACGCGACACGAACGAGGTTTATATTAACGGATTTTCAACCAGTTTGCCGCGCGATGTGCAGGACGAGATGATTCATGGAATCGAAGGATTAGAAGATGCGGAAATCATGCGTTACGGTTACGCGATTGAATATGATTACGCGCCGCCGGATCAGATTCGGGATTCGTTAGAGACGAAACGAGCGAGCGGGTTGTTTCTCGCGGGACAACTCAACGGCACAACCGGTTACGAGGAAGCAGGCGCGCTGGGATTGATTGCCGGAACCAATGCGGCGAGGAAACTTGCCGGAAAAGATTCATGGTTGCCGAGACGCGATCAAGCGTATATCGGCGTGATGGTTGACGATCTTGTGACTCGTGGCGTGGACGAGCCGTACCGTATGTTCACGAGCCGTGCCGAATATCGATTGTTATTACGTCACGACAACGCCGACCGTCGATTAACGCCGATAGGACGCGAAATCGGTTTGGTTGACGACGCGCGTTGGGCTGTGTACGAACAGAAAGTTACTGAAATTGCGAGGGTTCAGCGTTATCTTGAAACGCATCACGATGCAAGCGGTTCCTATTTGAAACGTTTGCGCCGACCGGAAACGGCGTGGCAGGAAATTCTCGATTTACTGTCGAATCCGCCGGAGTTGGCGAATGTTGCGGCGGACATTGCCGAACAAGTTGCGACCGACGCGAAGTATTTCGGCTATGTGGCGCGTCAGGAAGTAGAAATTCACCGAAATTTACGGCTTGGCACGCGGCGGATTCCCGATGAAATCAATTATTACGACGTGCCGCATTTGCGAGCCGAAGCCCGTGAAAAGCTCACCAAAATCCATCCCCGCGACTTTTCACAAGCCGGACGCATTAGCGGCGTTACTCCCGCCGACCTTGCCGTGGTTTTGATTTATTTGGAAGGAAAATAAAAAATTCCTGATTATTTCGTTTTTGGTGACCATTTCCCTTCGCCAACAAAGCCCCCAACGCGACCTGATGTTTTAGAGGATAGATTGAAAAAAAATTAAACGAAAATAAGGGAATAAGAACGCATAGTTGGTGCGATTTGAGACGACTAATGGAACTTTATAAATAAGTGCCGAAATAATTGATATTTTCGGTAAAATTGACTGTAGTTACTCAGTTGCCGCGCGGCTTTATGCGGCTTGAGTGACTGAATCGTTACGAAAATTTTATCCTCAAAAAGGACAACGTGTCCGCCTTTTTATTGACAGCTCCCAATTTCGCTGTTGAGAACGAGAGCTAACGTCAAAAAACAATACGCTTACTGAAAAACTTTTTGCTCACTTGTCATGGTGGGAAAGCATTGAACATTATGCCGTCATTTTTTGAAACATTTTCTCTTTCCGATAAAAACAATCAACTCCTACAGGATCATTCGCGGAATTATAGTCAACAACAATATGTTTATCCTGTTGTCAGCCGACGTTCACGCGGGATTTCTATTGGAATTAATATGAGTCCGACAGGTCTTTGTAATTTTCATTGCGTTTATTGTCAGGTACTTGGCGAATCGCGGCTCACGGAAACACAGCGTCAGCAACCAATGCCTGCGATTGCTCTCGACGTACTGGAAAACGAATTACGGCAAACGTTGACGGCTGCGATTAACGGCGAACTTTTTCGTCAAGGAGTATTTTCTCAAACGCCGCAACCGATGCGGCATATCAATGATATTGCGTTTAGCGGCAACGGCGAACCTACGCTTTCTCCGCAATTTTATCAAGCGGTACAAGTTGCCGCGAACGTTCGGCGGGAACTGAATGCCGATAACGTCAAATTAGTAGTCATTACGAACGCAACGCAGTTACAACGTCATGAAATTGTCGCCGCAATGGAAACGCTGTTTGCTAATCATGGGGAAGTTTGGGCAAAACTCGACGCCGGAACCGACAGCTATTATAAAAAAATCGACCGTAGTCATGTGCCGTTTGATACCATTATCAACAACATCACCACGTTAGCGAAGCAACGTCCGCTCGTGATTCAAACAATGCTTCTTAAACTTCACGGCGAACCGATTGCTGATCAAGAAGTGCGTGCGTACATAGAACGGATTCAAAAAATTTGCGAGAGCGGCGGGAAAATTCAACGAATCCAACTTTACTCAATTGCCAGAGGAACAGCAGAGACGTATGCCGAACCGCTGGATAATACGTCGCTGGATGCAATTGCTGAACGTATACGGAATGAAACGCATCTTTGTATTGAAACATTTTACGGAATTGGAAAGAGCTAAGACAAATTCGATACTCCTTGGGACGAAGGTTTCAAGAAAGGGACTGTCTTATCCAAGCCATTCGGCGATGGTGAAACTGTAATCGAGAATTTCTGACGGATTAAAAAATACGGCGATTTCGCGTTCTGCGGATTTTTCGCTGTCCGACGCATGAATGAGATTAAGGCGATTGCTCGTACTGAAATCACCGCGAATTGTTCCGGCGGGAGCGAGCAAACCGCTTGTCGGACCAACCATCAGACGAATCACTGAAACCGCGTCCGGTCCCGCCGCAACCAATGCAATCACAGGCGAGCTTGTAATATATTGTTCTAAAGCGGGATAAAACGGTTTTTCAAGATGTTCGGCGTAATGTTTTCTCGCCAAATCCGGCGTGACGCGAATCATTTTCAATGCCGTGATTTTCAAGCCCTTGCGTTCAATACGCGACAATATTTCTCCCGATAATCCGCGTTGAATTGCGTCCGGTTTGATTAAAATAAGCGTTGTTTGCATCGTTATTATCTTTCAATTCAGCGTTTCAGACAAACAGTTGTTGTTTAGTTCACGTTTGGGGGCTTTGTTGGTTACTAAGGGAAAGTTGATAATGAAGGGTTACAATAATAAAATCTTTCGGATAACGATTTCAATTGCTCATTGCGGATTTATTTGGCTTGAGCAACTGACGCCATCGCGTTTTCAAATATTGTCCCCTAAAAACGGAATAATCAAAAATTTGCGTTTACTCCTTGATACTTGAGTTTTCAGTTTTACGAATAAAAACATCAGATGAAACATTTTTGTTTTACTGCTGTTAAAACGGGTCTTGGGGCATATATCGCGGATAAAGAGGAATCTCTTTTTCCGGCAACGGTTGATAATATTGATCAGCCCATTGATCGCGGTCTTCATCGCTGGCGTAATATTTTAGCCAACTTGTCGGATCTTGCACGCCGCCATTATGCGAACAGTCCCAATGCAGCGCGCCGTTTCGCGTGTCGATTTTCTTTTCCCGCGCGGGAAGAATATTCTGACAAATCAACAAATATAATTCGCGGTCGGAAAGATGATCGGTAAAATCAAGCACGATTTTCTTTTCATACAAACGCTGAATCAAATCGACAAGAATTTTAGACAGCGCAACATCGTTGAGATGTTCCGGGTGCGGGGGACGCAGTTCCGGTTCAAACCAGCGGTAAATCGGCAAAACCGGCGCTTTTTCCCACTCCAGCATTGCCGCCAGATATTCGTTTTCGTTTTGCAGTGAAACATGTTGAACGTTGACACGGCTGATGGATTCATCAAAATACGGTTCCAGTTCCGTCCTGAGTTCCGCATTGCGTAAAATTTCATCGACGTCTTCCGAAAAAAAAGGTTTTTGGTTCATTTCCTTACCTCAACAAACATTTTTTTAAGTGAATTTTAATTTGGAAGTTACGATACTCTCCAACAGAAAAAAGTCTATCAGAATGAATAACATTTTTTCCGATTCATTATTTTTCTCTACGAAAAAAATTTATCAGAGTTTAGCAAAACTTCAAGGTTTTTTTTAGGAAACTGAAGAAAAGGCGTCAGCTTGTTTGTTATCAAAAGCTATAATCGACACAACTTCTTTTTTCGCAATCTTACCAACTTGACTATCTATCGCTACTACTGGCAAACTAGAGAATCTTACTTATATATTCAGCAGTAGAGAAAAATCAGTGTGTTTTAGTTGTTGTTGCCGCTTTGTGACCTTGTTAAGATAGAGCGCAACTACTCCGTTGCCCAAGCCGCATCAATCCGCACAGATCAACGGGAGAGTAACCCGACAGATTTTACTCTTGCCGTCCTTCTATCAAGTTTTCCCAAGCCCCTTGAAGAATCATGTCCCTTATCCCCAAAAAACTCTCGCGAAGTCGGCGAAACCTCCAGATAAAACGGCGAAACATTCGGCGAAATCAGCAAAACTTCTAGCGTAACCGGCAAAACCTCTAGCGAAACCGACGGAACTTTGCGCAACATTGCAAAATGTCTGCGCAACATTGCAAAATGTCTGCGCAACATTGCAAAACGTTTGCGCAACATTGCAAAATGCTTGCGCAACATTGCAAAATATCTGCGCAATATTGCAAAATATTTGCGCAACATTGCAAAATGTCTGCGCAACATTGCAAAATGTCTGCGCAACATTGCAAAATGCTTGCGCAATATTGCAAAATGTCTGCGCAACATTGCAAAATGCTTGCGCAAGGCGGAAACGAGCTTTGTCGGTTTTGCCGGATATCTTGCCGTTTTCGCCGAAAATTCTGCCGGTTGTGCTGAAAACTCCGCCGATCTGACTGGAGGTGTTTGAGACAAGCGGCACGAGGGGCTTTTGCTCCTCAAGGGACTTTGGGGACGGAATGAAAGTCTCGAAAAAGAAAAGGGAACGGTTCAGCCGCTCAAGCCGCATGAATCCGCACCGGACAACTGGAGAGTTACTCGAACGGCTTTACCGGCGCCGTCCTTATTTATCAAGTTTCCCTTAGTAACCGACAAAGCCCTCAAATGC
>JAIRYX010000229.1 GCA_031267635.1 Planctomycetaceae bacterium | reverse complement strand
CCCGAAAAATATTTAATGCGAATGTCTTCCGATTTTGTCCAATCTTGCAATTCGTTGAATTTAATAATTTCCGTTGCGCCGCGTTTGATTTCGTCCGATTCAAAACGAACTTCCCAAACGCCATTTACCGGAATACGAACATTCGGCTCTGGATAATTCGCAACAACATCGTTTGAAGCCGGATTGCCGTGTTGATGGAAAACAACAAACGCACTTTCAAACGCATCAAGTTTCAACGGCACTGACGTAATTTCTCCGCTTTGCTCAAACTCCGGCAATAAACGAATTTCACCCGTAACAGCATTCCACAACTCCGGCTGCAAATCATTGACACGGAACTGTGCTTTGAACGTAACAGGCTTGTCGCTCTGATTCGACACAAAATAAATCTCTTTACCGTCAACAGTACGATGATTGTACAAAACCGTCGTTTTGCTGTCGGTCAAGAAATCGGGCGTTACGTTCAACAATGCGAAAACTTCCGCCATTGACATATCCGACAAAACTAAACCTTTGCCGTATTCGCGTTTTTTGGCGGTGGTATCGTTCCACATTTTTTTGGACAAAGATTTTATTTGTTCGTCTGCATTCGGATAATTTTTCAAACTTGGCGAACGTTTTGGCGGCTGTCCCAAAATTATTCCTCCCGCGTCGGTCAATTGTTCGATTTTTTGCAACAACTCCGGCGTCATCGTTTCCATCGGCGGCAACACCAGCACGCGGTACGACGTTCCGTGCGGCAACACAAAACGTCCGTCTTTAACCGCCAAATCGCGAAGAATCACTTCGGCATTGATGTAATCGAACGAGTAACCTTTCGGCAATTCGGGATTACGGATACCGTTCATTTTGGGCGTGTCTTCGCCGATAAAGTATGCAACATCTGCAACATTGAGTCCCTGTTGTAATATGTAATTGCAGCGTTTGATATATTGCAAATACACATCTGCCTGACCGAACCATGTATTTTTCCGGTGAATTTCGCTGCCGAACCATGCGTCTATGCCGGGATAAATATCTTCATAAGGCTGATGAATAAACAAAGTCAAGACGGTGCTGTTGATTCCTTCGGCAAACGACCAGTCGCCTGAGGCTTTAAAATGCGCCGGATGACGACCGTAAACAAATCCGCCAGAAGTGAACGATTCGGCATGGACTTTCCGTTTGCCGTAAATATGGGCGCATGACGAAGCCAGACGGGGTTCCGCCCATCCTCCGATGGCACTCGGAGATGTTGCACTCCAAAACTCGCCGCCCACTTCGTCGGACTGTCCACCGTATTGCAGGAACTCGCCGGGGAACCCCCAGTATCCGTAATTCTCAAGCCACGTGACAAGTCCGTGTTTATGACTGATTTCACGCATCCCGCCGACATAATCGTATGAAATTTTATCCGCAATCAAACGACGAACATCCCACAGAAAACGATCCGACATATCGGGATTGCCAATGACATGCCCGCTGTACACGGGAAAAAACGGCACGGGATCATATCCGTAACGCGCTTTAAATGCGTCAATCATATCGTCGGTGAAATTCTGACCGCCGGTTTCGTAACTGTCCATAACAATCATCTTCAGCGATTTACGGTCTTCGGCGGGAACACGTTTCATGATGTCGCCGATAAATGCGTCGAAATGCATGGCGACATGTTTTTTGCTCATCTTATCGACTTCGAGACCTTTGCCTTCGGGCGAGGGCGGCGTGTTGGTAACGTTTGTCGGCGCCATTCCGGTTCGCAGGATAAGCCATTCACCTTCGGGTGCGTCCCAGTTTAAAACGCCGTTTTTTCCCATGTATTGAGAAATATCAATCACCTGTTTGGGGTCGGCGACAGTTATATTTTGCAAATCCGGCTGTCTGTCCCAAAGATATCCGTTCCACGAATGACGCATTTCACCCGGATTCATCTTGGCGAATGTTTTTTCGGCATATCGTTCAACTTTGGGCGTCGCCGACAAAACGACGTCTTTGATACTGCTGCCGTTTCTTGTTCTGCGAAAAACAATCCGGAACGCCTTCGATTCGATTTCAGCAAAGGATACGGCAACCGGAGCAAGAGGGTCAAATCCCAAAGTAAACAGCAAATCATTACCTATGCCGCTGTCCATTTTGCGATTCATCGTAAACCGTTTAACCGTACGATAATCCTCTCCTTCCTTTGCCTGAAGTTCTATCTCCGAAACGAATGTGCCGGCAGGATAAATTGTAAGACTTCGCGCAGAACCGGCTTTCGGCAATGTTACTTCGATAGAGGATTCGTCTTGGGGCAAAATGTATTTTGTCTGCTCCTGTGACGGTTGCGGTTTTTGGATATTGTCCGAAGTACTCACGCGGGTATTTTCACTCGAAAGCAAATTTTGCAGATAATCGCTTGCGACAGGTACGGCGACAACTTTAACGTCCTGAAAATGTTCGGTCGGCTGCGGCAGTTTTTGTTCGATTTTAGCGGGACCTTTGACTCTCGTTTCCGAAGTCGCAAGGTAACGCATAGAGTTTTCCGGTTTAACCCAGGGACCGCCCGACTGACTCCAGCCCGGACTGTTGAACAACCCGACCTCAATATCAAGTTCGGTAGCCGTTTTCAATGTCGTGTGCATGATTTCGTACCATTCCGGCGAAAACACTTTGACCTTTCCGAAATATTTATCCGTGCCGCTGACAATGTCGCTGCCGAGTATAACCCAGTTGATACCGGCTTTTTTCATTGACTGTAAATCTTTAATCACGCCCTCTTTGCTGATGTGATTACTCATCCAATACCAGTAGGTGCCGGTACGGAAATTCTCAGGCGGCGCAACAAAATTCTTTTCAATTACCGTGAAATCAGAATTTTGGGTTGGCGGATTTTGGGGTTGGGCGTTTATGTTTTGCGCAAAATTCAAAAACAATATTTGCAATAAACAAAACAACACCGCTGAACAGATTTTTTTATTTTTTAACATTTTGTTCTCCTAAATTTTTTTCGCTCCGGTGCGATAAATTCACACAACACAAAGCATTACCCAAAAGCGAAAACCATTCGCTTACGTCAAATCAATATAACAGGTTTTATTTTTTTATAAAAGGGGGATTTAAACCACAGAGGACACTGAGAACGCAGAGGGGGGAAATTTTTTATTTATACCGTAGCCGGTAAGGCGATAGGCTTCGCCTTTGAGCAACCGCTCCACGTTGTTGCGATTGCCTAACGTGGAGCGGTGTAGGATTACCGCAGCTTCGGGAATTTTAAAACAACTTGGGTATATCACGAAAGGAATAAAAGGGGATTTTAAAAAATTGCAGATACGGGCAAGTCGATTGAATATTTTTTAAAAATTTTCAATTTGCATTATTTTGATTCCCTTATTCCTTCCTAGGGAGTGTTGACACTTCCCTTGACATTTTTTATTATAAACGTTATAGTTTGCCATGCAATGGACACACGAACACTACGAACAGATTAAACACTTGCTTCCGAAGCAACGGGGC
>JAIRYX010000204.1 GCA_031267635.1 Planctomycetaceae bacterium | reverse complement strand
ACGCATATCAGGAGTTTTGTCAGGCATGGATGTTATAAAATCATACCATTCAGGAGACAAACCATGTCAAAAATATTTTCCATGACAACGGCGTTACGGCAAATACCGTTTCCGATGTTACGCTGGTTTTTACCTGATGTCGGGATTGATCTCGACTTCGACTGGGAAAAGATTCATGCTTATGATTTGCCCAAAGTGATTGAGGCTTATGAATCGTTGCCGGAATCGCAACGAAAACAATCCGAAAAAATCGTACAGAATATTGTTGTGCTTGCCAACAAGAAAGGAGTTATTGCAATGAGAGAAGCCGCACGAATTTGTGGTCTCACTTATTGGGAACGATTATTTCCGCCGGATTCATCGGCGTACCTTCAGGCGGTTTGGGCATGGACCGAACATAAGGAGAAGTTCGACATGGCAAAGGAATTGTTCAAGGAGAAAGCGGTATCGCCAACATTATTAAACGATACCCATACGGAAGGATTACAATAATATTAACTTTAACCTCTCATCGTTGGCGGGAACGGCGATGCGATTACGGAAACTTTTTTTTCACGGACGAGAATCCCAAGTGTTTAGTTACTATTTTTTAACTTTGATTTTAGGAGATTATTGTTATGAAAAGACAATTTTCATTAAGTACTGTTTTCCGCATGACGGAAAAATCGTTACTTCGCAAATTTTTTGAATTGTTTTGCGCCGATGTCGAACAGTTGACATGGGATGCCGTCAATCGCCGTAACATCGAACCGTTACATCAATTGTTCGACGAATTACCGTCCAACAAGCGTGATCAGGCAGAGATTGCCCTTCGGCACATTCATTCTCTTGCTTGTGAGCAGGGAATGGAAGAACTCCGCAATGCGGCAGATTCACTTTCGCATGACGAATCGTGGAACGATATTTTTCAGTCGCAGAAGAGTCTTTACACGAAGTCTCTTTTGGCTTGGCTGTCTTATCGTGACATTTTTGATCATGCGATTCAATTTTTCGAGGTTGACTCGCTTACCTGGTGGCGTAAACGATTAGACCTGCCGAAAATCAACCCGGTTTTTAATATCAATAGTCGTAACAGGCTTGAAGAATATATTGAAACGCTTTTGAAAACAACACAAGGGCGAGGTTATACTTGTACAGTTGAAATGGCTGTCCGTCCGAATGGCGTTTATTATTTTTTTGCACACCCTGATGATTATGTTCGCGACTCATTGGTTCATGACGATGATAAACTTCTTGTTCATCAAACAATTCGTCAAACATTTGAAATGGTGTTTGCGTACAACAGTATTGACGGAACATCGGAGTTATCGGCGAAACTTCCGAAACGAATTAAGGAATCGCTCGAAAGTCTTTTTCTGAAACATATTCTTGGCATTAATATGCCGGAGGATGAGGAAAAACCATTTGATTTGTCCATGTTACTTGATCCGAATTTCAAACTGACCGTATCGCCGGACGATAACCTTCAGGTTTTTGTGAACGGTATTACTGTCAATTGGGGAACAAGTTACACGGTCGGTTATTTTGTGAAAGGTTCTGATTCTGTACGTGAATTTGCTTTTGAAAGGCTCGGCGATGCAATTCATCATGAGCGAATTGTTGTTAAAAAAGCACGTTTCCGTTTCGTTTTTCCACAGGAAGGTCAGAAGAGACCGCAAACAATGACTTTTGAAATTAGTCCGCCGTTTGCCTGTACGTTAAAAAATCAACAGCCTGATCGTGTTGAGAAGGCTCATTATTACCTCAAACAATGGAGAATTGAACATGCTCAAGAAAAAGATACCGACCCCCAAGGAAATGTTGTACACAATTCTGGAGTGGTCGCAGGACAACGATCCGTTGACTGCCCAGAGACATCGACACATGAATATTCAGGGGCTCATTGATGCCGGTTTTCTTCGCCCCGGTTCATTTGCAACTTATTACGACTGTGATGAATGCTGTGAAACGGGCGAAGTAACATGGCGCGACAATGTCAAAGATGGAGGACAATACGCCTGCTATCGGTGTGAATGCGGTCTTAATTCGGTGGAACCGGAGGAGTTGTTCACATGGAATATTGTTGTACCGATATTAGTGCAACGTATCGGTGAATCACTTGGAGGAACGCCGCCGTTTCGGGAAACGATTCCAGAGATTGTTTGGGCGTTGGGTCGAAAAATGCGGCATGAATTTTATTATGTCAGACGCATGAACCGCCGCGAAGTTACTGTAATAAAAACGTTTTTTGAACAGTATCCGAAAGCGGTTTTAGTAACACCTACAAATTTACTTCAAAAACAACTCAAAGAGGTTTTACCAAATCATATTTGTTTCAGTATAGAAACGATTGGAACACTTGATGATGCTTGCCGATTGAGTATTGATATGAAGTTAATCGAGGCAGAATTGGAACCGGTGGAAGATAAGCCCAAACGTCAACGGATGAAACGTGGGAATCGGGCGGCTAATATTGAAAAGTTGATCACCGAGATGAAAGAACATTTTCGGGCATCCAAAGATTATTACTATGCCACTCAAAGTTTACTTCCACGACTCACCCAGGCGGAATTAGCCAAACGAGTTGGAATTCGTCAGAATGAAGTTTCGCGTTGTCTTGCTGATCCCGATGCAACAGCATTGAAATTTCTCTGGGAACATTCGGATGATATTAGGAGTGTACTCAATAGTTGACTAAAACTTATAGTCATACTTGGTTCCTAATAATTGACACCTGTCAGGTATATTCTGGCAGGTGTTTTTTTACCTATTTTGAAAATTTTAACACTAAAATAGGTAATTTAGGCAATGTTAAAATGGGGAATATACACTTGTCGGCTTTTTGTGTATATGTATAAAATATTTTTTCTCGTTGTAACTTCTTTATAAATAAGGAGTTAGAAATATACACAAAATCAATCTCGGCTTTTTGTGTATATTTCTTGGAATGTGTAGGGCGTATTCGGCAGGTTTTTTTTGTTGCCCAACCACCGCTTCATTAAGAATGAATTATCGAATATCCGATGTTTGCACACCATATATATAAAGGAAAGGATTTGTTCCACGATTCTTGATTATTTATGCAAATTGTGGAAACAGAGATAATTTCCTAACAGTTGAACATTTTGGAATTTCGATTCGGGCGGTACCATTTCAAGATTTTTGTCAACCCATTTTTAAGGATTTACAGATGTACAAAACTTATTCCTTTTTAGACCTTTATCGGTTTACCAACAGCAAGATTCCCACTCCGGTCAATCTTGTTTTGGATCAGACGGCGGTTGATTTTTTGTTGAGTTTGAACACGAACAATCGAACACTCAATCGCCGTCACGTTCAAAC
>JAIRYX010000291.1 GCA_031267635.1 Planctomycetaceae bacterium | reverse complement strand
ACAGGTAGGACGTTTTACGTCCTTTTTCTGTAATTTTTCAAAATCTCTGATTAGAAGTCCTTGTATATCAAGGAGTTATGAATTATAGACACGACCGAACATAATAAACATTATCGGACGTTGCGATTTAGAAATTTTGCAAGTTTAGAAAAATTTTTAGCTCAAAAATCATACACTAAAAAATCTCCAAGATTGCTCCATCATTTTGCATAAGGGAACTTCTAACCCCCCCCCCAAAATATTCGTCAGCCCTTATTTTGCAACGGTCACTTTTGTTGAAAATGAGGTTTTTAGAAGGTCCCATAAAAATAATGAACATTGAGAAGAAAAAAATAAAAAAAAGGAAGATGAAAAAGCGTAAAATAAAAATAACAAAAAATTTTTACTCGCCCTACCCTCCTTTTTGTCAAACGACACATTCGTCTTGTTCTTGAAGAAGATGATGTTCAAGGTAAACCCCCATTCTCCGGAAACGTTGGTAACGTTGTTCCACAAGAATATCAGTCGGGATTTTTGTTAGCTCGCGAAGTTGTGCTTTTAGATATTGTTTCATGTTTGCTGCCGCTAGCTGATGATCACGATGCGCACCGCCAAGCGGCTCCTCAATCACTTCTTCAATTACGCCAAGCCGCAAAAGATCGCGAGAAGTCATCTTGAGCGCCTGCGCCGCCTTGTCTTTATGTTCATGGCTTTTCCAAAGAATGCCAGCACAACCTTCGGGGCTAATGACAGAATAATAAGCATGTTCAAGCATCGCTACGCGGTCGCCGACTCCAAGACCAAGCGCACCTCCGCTTCCACCTTCGCCAATCACAACGCAAATCACTGGAGTCGGTAAAATCGACATTTCAAACATTGATTGTGCAATTACCAAAGCTTGCCCACGTTCCTCAGCCGCAATTCCTGGAAAAGCTCCCGGAGTATCAATAAAGCATATTACCGGTAAACCGAATTTTGCCGCGAGTTTCATTTTACCGATAGATTTTCTGTAACCTTCGGGATGCGCACAACCATAATTACAGGCAATTCTTTCCTTGACGTTCTTCCCTTTCTGATGCCCAATAACTACAACCTTATATTCGTCAAGTTTGGCCCAACCCGTGCGAATTGCCTTATCATCGCCAAAAAATCGGTCACCATGCAACTCAACAAATTCATCAAAAACAAGGTTCAAATACTCCATCGTCTGCGGACGATCAGGATGACGCGAGACTTCAACGGTTTCCCACGCTTGGAGCGACGAATAAATTTGTTTTTGTAAATCAACGAGACTTCGTCGCAAACTCTGAATTTCTTCCCTAACCCCAGAATTGTCAACACTTTTTTTCAATTCTTCAATTCTTGCTTCAAGTTCAAAAATCGGACGCTCAAAAGAAAGACGTTGCTCAGTGATTGCCATTTTTTATTTTGCCTCGAAATTTCAGAGGTTAATATTCCAAAGCGGAAAAAAGAATAAACATAATTTTTCAATCGTCCTTTCCGCAAAAAAATTTCACGACTTCGTTGCCGTTGATACCTACGATGTGTGATTTTGACAAATTTTTCAATAAAATCAATACCAATTTTTTATTTCAAAAATTTTACCGCCCTGCCCTATTCTGTTTGAATGAAAAAATTTCAAACAAAATATTTTTGTACGATAATTCAATCATATCCCGCCGTTATTTTCGCGGGTAGGAGTTTTTTTGAAAATTCGTACAGAAAGAATATGCTTATACAATTCTGTACAGTTTTTTGGACGGTAGT
The DNA here is from genome assembly GCA_031267635.1 of Planctomycetaceae bacterium. GTDB lineage: Bacteria > Planctomycetota > Planctomycetia > Pirellulales > Thermoguttaceae > WRMR01. Next base: position 5,622 of record JAIRYX010000291.1, on the reverse strand, counting down.
CCGGTTTTTTTGCCAACATTGCGTAAACTAAATCCGCCATTTCCGGTGTGACATTACGGTTTTTGGCAGTGAGAGACGGAATTTGTGCCGAAATGTGTTTTTGTAATAATTCTTGTACAGAATTTGCAGTGTAGGGCGGACGACCTGATAAAAGTTCAAAAAGCGTACATCCTAAACTATAAACATCGGAACGCGGATCAATAGACTTAGAAAGAATTTGTTCCGGTGCAATGTAACTTGCCGTCCCTTGCGCCTTTGAGCGAAAACCGAACATCGCAGCAATACCGGTTTTGTTTTTTTTTGTGAGGGCAAAGTCAATCATTTTCAAGCCCTTCCCTTCCCCAAACAAGAAATTGTCCGGCTTTACGTCTCGATGCACCCATTTTTTTGAGTGTAAATATCCCAACGACTCTGTCATCTCACAGACAATTTGCGGAATCAAATAAGCGTAACTGTCGTAACCTCTATTCAACAATGTCTTTACGTTTTGTTCTGGAAACCATTCCATAACAAGATAAGGAAGTCGATTGTCCCAAGAAAATTCGTGAATCTTTATAATTTTTTCATGACTCAGCGTTTTTGCCACATCATATTCCCATTTCAAAAAAGAAGGTTGTAAACGATCGCGGGCAAAACGATTTTGTAACGTCTTGATGCCGAAAAATTGACGGGAATCACTGTCATAACCTTGTAATAATGTGCTGGTTTGTCCAACATTGACAACGTTAACAATACGATATTTCCCAAAGTATTCATCTGCTCTACTCACAGTTTACCTTTCAGTCAAAATAGAAAAACGATGCTTCACCGACATAATCACTCTTATTAGTTTAATCGATTTTTAGAAAAAATTCAACAGCAATGACTAAACACTTTTTTTGTTTCGCTATTCTTTTTATTTTTTCTAATTTTTTAAACCACCCTGCCCTACTATTTGTTTTTGCAACTGGATTCTTGCAAAGTTTAAAATTGAGTCTGCAAAAGTAAGATATTTGAAGCATGTGCATTTTGATAAAATATTTGCTAAAAAAGAAATATATATATGCACCTAAACATAGACGCCATATTTTCAGATGTTTATGAAAACAGATTGAATGTTTACGTTGGTAACGCCCGGAATTACGAAATCCGTCGCGGTCATTGGAAATTATTGTGTGTTGCCATAACTAAAATAGTTGTGGCGGGCGACAACAATACTTGCCACTCGCTCTCTGAAACCTCATTTTGTCCCCAAAATTCCTAGAGTCCCAATTATCCCTCTCATTTCCTCTTTTTCATATTTTAGAGAAAAAATCTTGATGACAGAAACTCTTAATTAACCTATAATGTAACATATAAAGTCCCTGCCCACCTAAATAAAGAGGTTATTGTGCAAGTTTTACTGACAAATGACGACGGAATTCATTCTTTGGGGTTGAAAGCGTTGGCTGAGGCATTGCAATCGCTTGGCAATGTTTGTGTTGCGGCGCCGATGACGGAACAAAGCGGAGTTTCGCATTCGCTGACTTTTCGCACGCCGCTTTTGGTTCATGAAGTTCATTGGAAAAACGGCATCGCCGCGTTTGCGGTGGAAGGAACGCCTGCCGATTGTACGCGAATCGGCATTTTAAATTTATGCGAGACAAAACCGGATATTGTCGTAAGCGGTATCAATCATGGTCTCAATCTTGGTTGTAATGTGATTTACTCTGGTACGATTGCTGGCGCGGAAGAAGGGGCGGTACTCGGAATTGATAGTTTTGCGGTTTCATTGGAATATGACGAGATTCCGCCTTGGGAACGCGCGTCGGAATTGGCGGTTCAAGTGATTCGGCAAATTGTCGCTTCGCGTGTCAATTTCGGCAAAGCGAATTTGGTGAACGTCAACATTCCGCTTTCGGCATGCTATGCGAAACAAGCCGCCGGCGTCTGCGTTGTTCCGGTCGATCAATCGCCGTTTAACGAGCCGTATTTAGAACGTCAAACGCCAACCGGATCGTCGTATTATTGGCTTTCAGGAAAAATCACACCGACTGTTTCGTCGCAACCGACCGACCGGACGATGCTTAAAAAAGGATTTGTCACCGTTACGCCTTTGGAGTATAATAAAACCAATCGAACGGCGATTGAAAAACTGGAACTTGCGTTTGTTGATCGCTCCGCCGATTCGCGGGACGCTTTGACTGAAAACGAAAATTTACCAATTCTTCCGTTGCCGGAACATGTCGACATTCAAGAGCCGACGGATATTTTCATTGGCGATTATGTGACCGGATTGGTAGCAAAATTACCCGACAATATTCCACCGGAAACGGCGCCCATTGCCAAACCGGAAGAAATTCGGAATAATATCACAAACCATTCGGAAAAAACGCCGGAGCCGGAACACGAACCGAAAAGCATGCCTGAACACTTTTTGCCGGGCGTTTCCAAATCCGCATCCACCAAAGAAAAAAACGAAAATTTCTCCCCTCATTCCGAGGGAACGTGAAAACAGGCAGCAAGTTTTAACATCTACGGATACCAACTTACCTTTAATTTAACTCACTTTTGAAGGAATCTTTCTTATGTTACGATTTCAATTTATTGCGGTTGCCGTGATTGGTCTGTTCCTTTTTTGCGGTTGCCTTGATACCAATCAAAAAAAATTGGAACCTCCAGCTCAGGAAACGCCGATTTTAGAAAACAACGCTGGAGCGGAACAGAAAACAGAGACAGCAACGTCGTCGAGCGAACAACAATCGGAAGAAACTCATCGCACCTTTCAAGTCGGCGATGGCAAAAAAGGACATTATGAAGAGTTTGGGCGAATTAGTATTTTTCAGCGCACTATCGGTACGATGTACCGCACTCAGGAACGAATGGATGGTAATTTGATTAAACACGCGATGGATCTTTACAAAGCAGAACACGACTCTTTTCCTAAAACTCACGAAGAATTTATGACGCAAATCATTGAATACAATCATATTAAATTACCGGAGCTAAAAGAGGGATGTCGTTATGAATACAATCCTCAAAGCGGAGAACTGGAAATTTACGGTCCGAAAGCGTTGTTGCAATAATCGACAAAAGAGCAATTTGGGAGTTCGTCCGATAAGTTCATATCTAACGCAAGGTACAAACTTGTTGGATGAACTCTTTTTTTGTCTATTGGAGTTTATATTTTACGCCGCGCGGAGATTGTGTTGCGGTAATTCTCCATGATTGGACGCGATATATTCCAAGACGTTAAAGTCGATTTTTTCAAATGAATATCGCTCTTCCGGTTTTTGAGTCGGCACGCCAAAAAAAATTCCAGCGGATTCGTGAATCAATTCGCGGAACGATGTAAGACATGGTTCGAGCCAATCTATATTCGGCGTCGCAATGATAACGAGATCCACTTTTTCAATCATTCGGTTCAAATACAATTGTCGAACCGCGTTGAGTGGCGACAAGGGAATCAAACGCGACGGAATTTCCAGTTTGTTAATCATCCGATGGGCTTTTCTTAGCGATAGTCCTGGTCCGTCTTCTTGTGCTCGCGATTCAAACGGATCGACGCAGCTATAATGTACGTCTGATTTTTCGCCGCAAAATTGTAACAGCAATTTTAACATTGCTATTGTCCGCTCGCCGTTTTGGATTCCGATTTCAAGAACTTTTCGCGGATGCTCTTGCTGAATATGTCGGTAAATACTCCGGTAACTAGCCGGCTTGGAAAAATGAGTTAAATAGAATGTCTGGAGGAATCTCATTTCAACATCGCAGAAAATCGGAATTAATATTTGTTTTCATATCATAGGATATATCGGCAAAAGTTTTCTATTTTATGCTTTTTTTACAAAGAATATCGATATTTGCACCATTTTTTTCAACAACCCCCAAAAATTCTCCACTAAACTTAATCTATCTTTCCTAATAATCGTTACAACCATAATCTATTCCTTTTTTATTGCATTTTTGGGATAATCTAGTCGAATATGACGTTTAGAAAGCATGTTAAGACAACTTGAGATTGTGTATCAAAATATGATTATAGGAGATTATCATGCCAGTATTTGGCGCCTTCCAATCCGCGACGAGCAATTCTTACACAACCAATAATTCGAGAACATCATCCGGTTCTTCTCGTTCATCTTGCCCCAATTGCGGAAGTTCATGTCCGACATGTGGGCGATCATCGACCAGCAACACACAGAGCTACGCTTCAGCATACTACACAAGCTCAGGTTCTAACCGAAGCTCTTCGTCGTCTTGCCCAACTTGCGGACAAACCTGCACGACTTGCGGAAGAACATCTGGTACCAGTATTTATTCCTCATCCCGAAGTTCTTCATCCTGTCCGACTTGTAGTAAAACGAATGGTTCTGCATATTCGAGACCGAGTTCCTCGACGTATTCGTCGTCATCTTCAACCACCTGTTCGACTTGCGGGACAACGTCCGGCTCTAGCGTTTATCGGCGTTGAATAACGATACAATGATACCTCTAATAAACTAACTCATGTTACGCATGAGCTATCAAAGCCGATCCCCAAATTCATCCAAAGGAAGACAAACAGTTTTTCGCAATTTACCCTGAAAGGGCAATCGGCAAGATCGGCGGCGCAACTCCGGTGACTTACCCACTCACGCAGAATGATCCGAAGAAAATCATCTGCCGCATTCCGGTGCTGTCGGCAGGCGACGACTCGCTGAAAATTCGCCGTTCACTCATGGGTACGTGTTGCTCAAAGAACCTCGGACGATTATTCACAGCCAAACATCTTCCCGTAGAATAATATTAGACCTTTTCTCTAACCCTATCAATAGATCGAACACTATTCAAAAAACAGTTATTTTGTATTCACCTGTTTTGCCTAAACAACCTGATATGAAGTTAGAGAAAAGGTCTATTCTATTCAAAATATCAAAAAATCCCCATGATCTAGTCCTCACACTGTAAAATTCCTGCTTATTTCACATTTTTTTGGGGGGAATTTGTTGGCTACTAAGGGAAACTTGATAAATAAGGGCGGCAATAGTAAAGATGTTCGGGTGGTTCTATCGTTGCCAAATTTAGATTTATCGAGTTTGGAAACGGAAGAGCTGCTGTTTGGGCTTTCACTGAAGTTATACCGTAAAGTCCGATTTGATCTGCGTTCATAAAACCGAATGCTTACCGAAAGACTACTTTTATACTTTCAAGTTTTTTCTTGCAAAACTGGTCTATAAAACCGCTATCCATAGGTGTTTATCATGGGGGATAAACAAACCGCCGATCCTCTGGTATAATTAGCGTTTTGTGACAATGAAATATCGAAAAATTAACGCGAAATACGTTCAAAATGAAACGTCCATCCATTCTCTTTCTTTGTTTTTTGCTATTTTTTCCGCTGATTCAGGCGTGGTTGTATTTTGTGTTGATGGCAGATTGGAATCCGGCGATTCAAAAATTGATGTACGCGCTAACCAAAACCGTGATGCTCACGATTCCGATAATTTACACGATTTTCGTAGCCAAAGAGCGGTTGCGTCCGCGGCTGTTTAACAAACGCGGATTGCTTGAAGGAAACCTGTTTGGTTTGAGCATACTGGCGGCAATTTGCCTTTTGTACTTTTTTTGGCTGAAACCAATTGAATTGATTGGTCCCAACACGCCGGTTGCCGAAGCGATTCG
>JAIRYX010000125.1 GCA_031267635.1 Planctomycetaceae bacterium | reverse complement strand
CATATTTTCAATCGCTCATTTTTTCAATTCAATTGCTTGATCTGTATAACATCATTGTTATACCAAAAACTTAAAACAATAGGATTGTTTAGAAATCATGGTTCATATTGAAGGGACTCTTCAATATGAAAATTTCTCATATTTTTTCTTTTCACGAAACTTCATAATAATACTTATACTAACAAGTATAATACCGGAAACTATCAATAAAATACACAAAATGCTAAAATTTACCGATGGAATTTTTGTCCCTTCAAGTGTTGAAACTAGAGTAGGAGACAATTTTTCACCGTCCCAATAACCTACTCGTTTCATAATACGTAAATCACTCACCGGGATATTTAGCGGCAAGTTCATTTGTTTTAATGAAAAGAAATTGTTAGGGAAAGAGCTTGTTTTTTTGAACAATGTTATGTTAACTTCACGATCAAAGAATACCTCTCCCATTTTGCTCTCGATGAATAAGCGTTTGGATTGGAAACGGACTGACATTATCTACATATTTGTTTTCAACAGAATATGTCATTCCATAACTTGTTGTGCATATTTTTTTGAAAACATGAAAAGAAGGTTCTTCTATCCAAAATTCCCAAATTGTATTTCCGTCATCGGTTGACTTATCAATGGTAACAATCCAAATATCACTGTTATTTATACGTTTTTTTTCAGATTTTATATTATTATACTTTGTGTATAAAAGACAATCTGGTATGGTTGTGCCTACAGCCCATAATTCAGTCAAATGGATAATACGAGGATCGTAAATAGGCGGAACCCTTTGTTTTGCTATATTAATATCATATACCCTTACATTATTGTGGCTGATAATATTCTCGTAAATTTCATCATTGATTTCCATAAATATTTCCTGAAAATCAACATTTTTTTCTAAAGATTTTTTCACAAATATATTACCTTTAGAAAAATCAACTATGAAGTTCTCTTTTGACACATAACGCCCAGAAATATCGTGTTTTCCATAATTGATGCTGTACTCCAAATGAAAAGAATCGCAACTTTGCAGTTTCTTTTCAACCCCTTTAAGCAAGGCAACGCCTTGTGTATCTGCCATACAGACAACAATAAAACACAATTGAAAAACAACAATGATACTACTATACTTTATCATTAAATAAATTTCTTTTTAATAATGATGAAACCCGATATGATTTCAGCAGGTGCTATATATTTTTCATTAACACGTATCATAAAATTTGGATATATTTTACTATTTGTTTCAATTACGACATAACCGTTGATTGATTGTGTTATAATTTGACAAATCCAATTCCACATGCAGGGACATTTCTGTTCTTGTTTAGGTAAACACGTTGCAGTCAGCGTATTTCCAGATGTTCGTAATTGCTGTATTTCCAATTCTCTCAAAAGAACCGGCGTCATTGTAAAATCACCTTCTGCCTTTTGAGTGTTGATTCCATCAATTGTCCCCCAATTTAATTCAATGAGGTCAATCCGGTAATCCGGTTGAATCGTCGCCGCAACATCCGCAACAATTATACCATCATAGAGATTTTTTTTTTACAATTTATCAATATGATAATAACGTATAAGGATTTTCTCGACAATGTTATCTTGAGCAACGCCTGTTTTCAAATGAACTGGCAAGTCAACGGTATTTCCGGCAGGAATAATTTTCCCAACGAGTTTTTCAGCGTTTTCCGACCAAGTACCACTACAGGAAGATTTCATCTCCCAAATTTTCACAGGAGTATCTGATGAATTGGTTAATGTAAAAGTATGAGACAACTCTTGAGCTTGGCGGCTATTTCCAAAATCATACTTTCCATTCTCCGATATAACAAATTTTCCCTGATATTTATTTTAGGTGTACACCCGGAAAAATAGTCAAAAATAACATAATCCAGATGCTCCATGTTGCTGCATTACTCAAATGAATGTTTTTCAAGTATTTATGCCAATAATTATTCTTTGCTAATAGCATTATAAAACCATTTTAAAGGAATGTAAAGGAAATGTACCTTCGTTCACAAAAATAACATACTTCAATATAAATGAGAAAAGAACTTGTATTAAAATTCTCTTCTCACTGCCTGCGCATGTGCTTCGTTCAGCTTGTTTACCAAGACTGATTGCCATTTCATTAAACCTTATTTACCCTTTTCGTACAATACCTGCGTTCAGCGTTTCTTGTCCAAGTTCTTCGTTAATATTTTTAATTCCCACTTCAAACGTTGGATCACCGGGCGGCAAATCGGGGGTCGTCAGATCAAACCAGTTCTCCTCGAAGTACATTTTTCCGCCTTTTTCCGCCGCTTTATTGGTCACAAGAGCGATAATCGCGTCGGTCATCGCCACTTTCGGATAGCATCGCGGTTGGAGATTGTGGTCTTTGTTTTTCGGATTGACACGAATACACCATGCCCAATGTTCAATTTCTTCCTGATATCCTCGACTCACATCGGCTTTTGCGCCGCTTGAGGAAACCGCCGCTTGCGCCGGACCGCTTGCTTGCGTATCGAGAGCCGCCGTTCCCGCGTCCGATTTGATACTTGTTGCACCGCCGCTTTTAAGAATCTGCGACTCGGATTCCGTTGCAAGAACAAGCGTCCCTCCCGTTCCACAAACGATTTCGCCGTAACCGCCGAACCCGTTTCCGTTAATTGTCGAATACTGGACGCAAATTTTCCGCTTGCGTCCGACGGCGGACGTTTTGTCGTAATCCCACGACGGAAATTCGATTACCGCAGTCACATGATCCGCCACTTCACGATCAGCGCCGAACACGTTGCGGTTCGCCGATACCAATACGGAAAGCGGATGCACTTTGCCGGTGAAATTCGCGACTTTTTGTTGTTGCTGCGCGGTCAGGAAAATACTCGCCGCATCAAGCTGATGGCTTCCAAGTTCAACCATCAAACCGCCGCCGGTTCGTTCAAACAACCGCCACCGCAAGAGTTCTTCCGCTGCCGGACGATTGTAAACATTGAACAACGTTTCATCAAGATAACCATAAGTAGAAGCCGGTTTGACTTCGACGCCTGTGCTGGTTATACCACCTTTGGCAAGCAACATATCTTCCAGTTGCGCTTTTTTCTGCGCCCATTGTTTATAGACGTTTTCAATTTCGCGTCCTGTCGCCGAATCTAAACTTTTTTTCAAATTCGCTAATTCTTTTTCCAATCGCGATGATTGCGGGTCATCCGGTTTCACCCCTCTCGGCATCGGCATTTGCCAACTATCGCCGCCGGGCTTATTTCCGCGATGCCATTGTGCGCGAATATAATGAATGTCGCCCAATACGCCGCGTTTGATGGATTCCACCGCTTCCTGGTACAGAATGTTATAATGACGCTGGTGTCCGGTGGCAAGATGTTTATGCGTATCTTCGGCAACCCAAGACATCAACTTGCACTGCATTACGCTATGCGCCATCAGCTTTTCCGTTAAAACATGCAAACCGGCGTTCATTGCGGCGATAGCCGCCGATGCGTGAAGGTGCAACGGCAATCCGATAATCACCGCCTCGATGCCGAGCGATTTCGCGTCTTTGATTAAGTCGCGGTAATCGGCATAGACTTTCACATGTTTTCGGGCTTCATGTTCGGTTTTCCAACCGTATTTTGCCATTAAGCCAGTACGTGCCTTGAGCGCAGCAGGGCTACTCACGTCGCCGTGAAATGCGCGATGCTGATTAAAAGGACGAACATCGGCAATCGCTTTTACATCGACATAATCGGGATTGATCGCACCAAGAAGAACATTTCCCTCATCGCCTGTGCCAAGCACTCCGACGCGAACCGGATCGCCGAGTGTTTTTTCATAACCGAAATAAAACGCCCCAAGTCCAACGGCAGGAACGGCGGCTGCCAAAATCCCCCCTTTAACAAAACAGCGTCGGGAAAATTGGTTTTGTTGAGTCATATTGTTAAACCTTAATTTGTAGGATTTGGTTTGTTGAATAAAGTCGTTTTTCTCACCCACAAAGTTTTACGAAGAAATTTTTCTAACTTAATTACTGTTCCACATTGTATAAAGAATGAGAAAAATTCAGAAATGGCAATCCTAAACTCAGGAGAGAGTTTAGTTATCGTTTACGCTTCGAGTTGTCATTGCCATTTCTAAAATCCCAACTTATTGGGATGGTACGGGATATTTAACTACAATATAATTTTCATTGATTCTTCGTGTTTTTATGACGAAATACGATGAAATAAATTACGGCTTTACGTCGCCGCAAGTTTCAGCGTCGCCGATTTGTTTGCAATATTTGGCACAAATTTTTTTGCCGAACAATTTCCACAGATAACAATCAAACCCAGCCCAACGTCCTGCTGGAAGCAAGACAAGGACAAGGCATGCGATCATTTCGACAAAATTTTTGTCTACAATCATCGCATGTCCGACTTCAGGGTGAACGTGAGGCCAGATATCGGGCCACGGCGGCTGCGTCAGCAACACGGCAACCAAAAACGCCGCGCCGCCCAACGCCGCCAATCGACTGCACAGACCGACGATTAAACAAAAACCAATTGCCGTCAATCCCCACGTTACCGCGAAATTGAGAAAATCCACCCATGAATTGATGTTCAAGAACGAAGACGTTACAAAAATTTTATTGTTTCCGTAAACAATTGCCGGAAGTTTTCCGAGTTCCATTTGTTTGGGCGTGAGGAGATACCAAAGCTGCATTTGAAAATCGGATCCGTAACCGGAAAGTTCGCCGCTCCATTTATTAACTTCGCCGCGAAGTTTCAGCATTTCGTCCCAATTTCGTTTTTTTTGATGCTCGGCTTCGTTAGCTCCTTCGGCAACGTTTTTGATATAACGATCATAACCTTCTTTGTACCCCTCGACTTCTTTTTCGATTTCCGCCGCGTAATTATAAGCCGACCATTTGTACCGCGCCAGCAATTTGTCAGCTTCTGTTTCTTGATCTTTATCAAGATTGTATTTTTTCACAAATTGATCGTGAAAAACAACCCATCCCTGCTCAAACGTTGGGAAATATTTGACTGTCCGCATTCTTTTGGGGTCGTTCAGATCGGGAACGTCTTTTTTCTCTTGAATCATCAAACGTGTTTTTCCGTCCAGATCAGGCAACATATCATAAAACAGCACTGCCGCCGGACCTTTAGCCAGCCCTAAAAACGGAATCGCGGAAAATTCGTTTTTCGAATCGACTTTCCAGCATCCTTCATAAAAGAAATGCCAACCAACAGTGATTCGCAACAACACAACGGCAACTGCGGCACAAATACCAATTGTACCGAAATTCAACTTCCTCTTGCTCAGGGGACACCTCCTCTCAGACGTTATATTACCACAAGTTAATCATTTTTGTTAACTTCAACGTGATACAACTTTATACGAAATCATTGAAAGCCGGTTTTTATTATTCTTTCGGCTTGTATTGGGCGGGAAACTTACTTTACCATGACATTTGATCGCGCGCTATCACGACAAATAATGTCAATAAGCAAAATTCTATTGTAATCCACTTTTTCAAATTAGAAAAGAGACTGCGAGAAAAAAAGAACAAAATTTTTGACAACAACCCTATGGAAACATATTCATTGTGGTGCATCTATTTTCTCTCTATCTCGGTGATTCTCGCGACGGGCGGCTTGCTCTTTGGCAAGTCTTGCCCACACGATTGATCAGGGTTCTCGACTTTCCACAACACGTCTCGCTCGAAACCATGAGATCGATTTTCTCGAAGTGGGAACATTCGACGACGATTCTTTGTACAACAATCTTGATTGGCTCAATCAACATCAATTTGATGCGGAAACCAATCGGATAATGCTTGCCGCTTGTCGGATTCACGTAATCAATAAAGAGCAAATCACGTCCGTAAAGGTAGCTAAGCTAATTCGCGGCATGGTTACGTTGCGAAGCATTGCGAAAATGCCGCCCAACAAAATCATCCATCACGTTTTGCACCGCTTGAGGCGTTTTAACGATCATCATCGGATTCCTTCCTGCTTTGAAATAATGTTTTAACTGGGTTTTACCTAGTTAATTATAATTAGTTCATAACATATTTCACGAATCAGAATCGCATCTTCACAACAAATGCCTCGCTTTTACTTCGAGGTATTTGTTAATAAGCGGGGCGGTCATTTCTTCGGGGAAAAGGTCAAGTGTCAGCGTTCCTTGATGTTTTAAGTCATTGATGACTTTATGTCGCCAGTTCAAGATTTCCGCAGCCGCACCGGCACGCCAATAGTCGTCCGTTTTAGCAAATAATGTTTCGGTTGTGACCGAATTATCTTCGTTGCGTGCGAGAAGCTGCGATGATGTTAATTTGGTTCCCGGCTGATGACAAGCGTCGAGCGTACCAAAAAAATTCCGAAGCGGATCGAACATCTGATGATCCCGCAAAAACACGCCGAGCGGAAGATGCCGACCTGTTAAATGGGTCAGATGATTTTGAATTGTCCGCGCATTGACCTGATCGGCAACATTGGTGATGAGAATGACGAGCGACCGTTTGCGGCATCGGGACGCAAGATAACTGAACGCTTCGTCATAACGCGATTCGACCGGCTCCGCATAAAGATTAAAAAAGCCGTGCAACATCCGATTTATCTGACGTTGCCCGGTTGCCGGAGGAATATAATTGATAATGCGGTTCGAGAAACAGAGCATCCCCACCGCGTCGAAACGGCGAATCGCTACATAACTCAGCATCAACGCCGCGTTGAGCGAATGGTCAAGCAAGGTCAGTTTACTGCCGCAAAAATTGGTCATCATCCGCCCGCAATCGACAAGAAACATAATCCGTTGGCTGCGCGACATTTGAAAATCTTTCACCGTCAATTTCTGCCGCCGCGCGGTTGCTGTCCAATCGATAAATTTGTATTGATCGTCAAGCTGATAATCACGAAGCCGCTCGAAATCGTTATCATGTCCGACACGCCGTGCCGTACGCACGCCGAGTTGATGCAAACGATCGGCGCGAGCAAGGAGGTCGTATTCGGTCATTTGCCGTAAATTCGGATAAACGCAAATCTCACTTTGGCACGACAACGTAATATAACGCCGCCAAAAACCGAAACGGCTACGGATCTGTAACGCAACTTTCTCGAACGGAAACAAGCCGCGTTCTGTAGGGTTCACGTCATACTCCAGCGTTTCGGCGGAACGTCGCGGCATGATACGTTCCGAAAATGTTTCCGGTTCGGGCGCAAGCGATGCGGGAACGTCGTCACGTATCAACAGCCGATAGCGAAACCGACTGTGATTTTCAAGGCGTAACCGAACAAGATGCGGGCGCGACAACGACGCAATCCGTTCTAATTGCCGTTCGACGCGAAACGGTTGTTCAAAAATTGGAAGCGTAAGAAAAAAATCATACGCCAAAACGAGAATGATTGCCGAATCCAGGACGAGAAGAAAACGCAAAAAAACAGTCGAGAGTTCCCATCCGCCCCAAAACGGGAAAAAGTCGCGGTTGCAATAAAGCGTTACCGAAAACACAGTGGGAACAATTAACAATCCAAAAAGCCGCCGCGTCGGAAACACGCGACGGAATAACGCCGGAAGAAGAAACGCCAATACAGCCGCCGGAAAAATCAACAAAACGCGGCGGTCAAACGTCACGCCTTCGTCAATGTCAAAAAAATCGACGGCAAAAAGGTTTTGGGAATAGAAAAACAAGTTGACAAGTGCCGGAACTGTCATAATAAAATTCTCCTTAACAACGAATTTCTGCGATCTTCACTTTGCGCTTTGTACTTTTCTATTATGCAATAAACTCCGACAAGAAACAAGTAGCGTCAAACCCCAATGCCGCTTGCGCATATATTTTTGCGTACTTATCTTAATAGTCGTTCCATTGTTTTGATAACAATTCATGTTCTAAAAAACAGGGGCATAAGAGCGCGCGTTTGGGGGCTTGATCGGCTACTAATGGAAAATTGATAAATAAGGGTTGCAATAACAAAGTCTTTCGGGGAAGTATATCGTTGCCTGAAGCGAGAGTGCGGCCGGTTTTTCGATAACGATATGTTTCTTCGCGTCGGCGATTTGCAGAACGTTTTCGTAATGCAAATGCGCGGCGTACAGACGGAAACAACGTCGATTCATAGAGTAGGCGCGGGACATACCGTTCCGTCTCCTAACCTCTCTTCCCACCGGACATGGAGATTTCCCCCATCCGGCTTTCTATTTTCGTTACCACCCGATTTTGTAACGAGTCGCTCACATTGCCCGCCAGGATGACGAAGTCGTCCGCGTAACGGATTAAACGGGCGTTCACCATGGGACACAAGCCGTCCTTACCGTGAAACGCACGGTCAAACCAATGTAAATAACCATTGGATCGTGCGGTCTTGCATCACAATATTCTTTCAGGGCGGCGTCATAAACTTGAGTACGTCCGGCTTTCAGATTCGCATCGACCGCGTCCAACGCGGGGAGCGACGAACGTTCCGGACGAAATCCAAAGGAACAATCCGTAAAATCCGTTTCAAAGCTCGGTTCAAGAATAAGCGTTGCCGCCTGTTGAACGATACGGTCTGTGACGGTCGGGAGACTCTCATTCCCCCGCGGGAGCCGCTCATTCCTCCGCGGGAGACTCTCATTCCCGGGCGGGAGAGTCTCATTCCCGGGCGGGAGCCGCTCATTCCCGGGCGGGAGAGTCTCATTCCCGGGCGGGAGACTCTCATTCCCCCGCGGGAGACTCTCATTCCCGGGCGGGAGACTCTCATTCCGTAGAGTAGGCGAGGGACTTATTGCTACGTCTCCTCAACCCATCTTCCCACCGGACATGTAGATTTCCCCCATCCGGCGGTCGATGATGTATTCACCGCAAGTTTTCACGTGAAGCCAGTCGCTTCGGCTCACGTTTGGCTTTGTCAGCCAGTTTTCGCCT
>JAIRYX010000117.1 GCA_031267635.1 Planctomycetaceae bacterium | reverse complement strand
TGCAAGCCTTGCTCGCCCGCCTCGGCTTGGCAAAATGAACGATTAACTTTTTTATATCAATTTAACATGTGTTTGGATGCTTATTTTTAGTAGTCTGATAGGATTTTGCAAAAGTTTAGGTTTAATTTTGAGAACAACAATCCATCCTCTAAAAAATAAGGGCATTTTAGGGGCATTGTTGGCTACTAAAGGAAACTTGATAAAATAAGGGCGGCAATGGTAAAGCCGTTCGGGTAACGATGCAGCAGTTGCCCAGTGTGGATTTATTTGGCTTGGGAAACTGATACCATAGTTTTCTTTGCGTTTTCAAATTATTGCCCCCCCAAAAAAACGAAATCATTAGCCAAATTTTACCAAATACACAAAATTGGGTACATCCAAAAGTTTATATCTTTCTCGTACTGGAGAATTCGGTTTTATAAGACAATGTTGATCGTTTATCATGGTCACCTTTAATAAAAAACGAAATTTCAAGTCTGATGAGTATTATTGTCAATCATTCATTAAACAAACACCATGAAATATTTTTTTTCTCAAGAACAATCCTCTTTTCCTGGGTTTTCACAACAATATTTGAAATTTCTGCATGGTTTGAACGCGAATAATAATCGTGAGTGGTTCGCGGAACATCGGAATGAGTACATTGAATATTTGTTGGAACCGATGAAGCGGTTGGTTGTTGCTTTAACACCCGTTATGCGCGAGCTTGATCCGTATGTCAACACAATTCCGCACCGCGTTGTTTCGCGTATTTATCGGGACGTTCGGTTTTCGGCGGATAAAACGCCTTACCGTTCGCGGCTTTGGTTTGCGTTTCGGCGAGAGGTGAATTGTTGGACGGAAACGCCAACGTATTTTTTTCAGATCGAAGAATCGCAGTATTTATTTGGTATGGGAATGTACGCCGCATCGTCGGCAACAATGCGATGTTTCCGCGAAATGATTGACGACGATCCCAAACAGTTTGCCGAAATCATTGCACCGATTCGTAAAAGCCGACAACTCAAATTGGAAGAGGAAAGGTATAAACGCTGTTTACCATCCGAACATCCGGCGGCGATTGATGCGTGGTATCAATCGAAAACAATTGCTTTACTTGCCCGCCGTAAACCGGATAAAACGCTGTTTTCACCGAAAATCGTCACTCTGCTTACCGATCAATTTGTTTTACTCAAGCCGCTTTACGATTTTCTTTGGCAAGCAACCGTTTTGCGGTGAAAGATGTTGCCCACGAAAGATAGCGAAATAATTTTAGACAACTGACCCTTATCAAAGACGCTCAAATTTCGCAGAAAATCATTCTGTAAGATTTCATAGTTCAACTTAATGTAACTATTCAGTTGCTCCAACCAGAGAAACTCGCACAACAACTATATCATTCCCCGTATCCGAAAGACTTTATCATTGCACTTGTTGTGGACGGAGTTCATCCGCAACATCGTAGTCATCCGACTTATCCTACGAAGTGAAACAAGGCGATAAAACGTTTTCGACGTTGTTGACAAGCCGTAACAGAGACAGTAAACTAAAAATTAAAAGTAGGAAACTAAAAGATTGGCAAATGGTGATTTTCGCCATAGAACAAAAGTTCCGCTTGAGAAACCTTGAGTTTTTTGCTTTTAACTTTTAATTTTTTCAACCCACTTTATGAATTTGGAGTAAAACATGCAACCAAAAACAACCCGCCGAACTTTTTTGAAAACGACTGCTGTTGCGGTCGCTGTGCCGATGGTCATTCCCCGCTCAGTTTTTGCCGATGCGGTACGTCCGGGAGCAAATGATCGTATCGGACTTGCCGGAATCGGCGTCGGTCGGCAAGGAAGCGGCGTGTTCGGAGCCGCCGCCGGAGACAAAAGAACCAACGTCGTTTGCGTTTGCGACGTTTGGAAAAAACGCGCGGTCGAAATTGCCGCGAAATATAAAGTGTCGCCGGAAAACGCTTATCAAGATTACCGCAAAGTTATCGAGCGAAAAGACGTCGATGCGATTGTTACCGCAACGCCGGAACATTGGCGGTCGTTGATTTGCGTGAATGCGGCGATTGCGGGAAAACATTTGTACGTCGAAAAGCCGATAACGCTGACGATTGAAGACGGTGTATTGATACGGAAAGCCGTTAACAAAACCGGCGTCGTGTTTCAATGCGGAAGTATGCAACGGTCGATGGTCCCGAACTATCTCGGTTGCAAATTCATTCGGGAAGGTCGTCTCGGCAAAATCAAGGAAGTCATTGCGGCAAATTACGAAACGCCTTGGCTGTACAATATGAAAGCCCAAGAAATCCCCGAAGACCTTGATTGGGATATGTGGTGCGGACCAACGGAGCCGGTTCCGTTTCATATTGATCTTTACACGCCTCGCGCGAATCCGGGCTGGCTTTCGTTCCGCAATTATTCCGGCGGCGAAATGACCGGTTGGGGAACGCACGGCTTTGACCAGATTCAATGCGCACTCGGCATGGACGACACGGGACCAGTCGAAATTCTTGTCGAAGGCGATAAACTTGATCCGCCAACCTATAACGAACCGGAATCGGCAAAACGCGGAAATGAAACTTGCTCGAAACCGCGTCTTGCGTATCGTTACGCGAATGGGATTACGGTCTATCTTGGCAAAGCAAACACGGAATCGAATCGTGGCGGCGGAATTTTCTTCGGCGAAAAAGGAAAACTTGAGATTTTCCGCAACAGTATCAAATCGAATCCGAAAGAGCTTGCGGAAGATTGGCTGAAAGAAAATCAAGACGTGAAACTGCCGGGACATACCACCGATTGGATTGACTGCATTTACAACGGCAAATTGTCGATTGGGAATCTGGAAACCGGCATTCGCACGGCGGGAATTTGCCATACATTAAATATTGCGCGGTATTTAGGACGCAATTTGAAATGGGACCCGGTCAAAGAAGAATTTGTCGGCGATGCGGAAGCAAACAAACTCCTCCGCCGCAAACACCGCAAGGGATTTGAACTTCCGGCAATTTGACGCTTGAAATCTTTGTTTGACAAATCAGACGACTGTTCAGCGTATGATACAAAAAAAATCAAAAATCAGAAAAAGAGTAGAGTCAATGAAAGGGACAATTGAGAATCTGGAGACTCATGGGACAAGATAAGTTTTCTGAAAAAGCTGCTTAAAAAATTTCCCAAGCGAGTCCCCTGAGTCCTAATTGTCTCTTTGAGAATGAAAACAAAATTTTCAAGCGTGTCTATGGGAACACAAAAATTTCCCTTTACGCTTTTCACAGCCAATAAATCTGATAAAATACGCTTTTTAGTTATCTTTCGACAATTTTTCAGTTTGTGGACTCTCTAAAAACATTATCAGCAATATGACTAAACTTATCAAAACCTCCAGTTCTTCTTCCGAGAAAAAAAGACAAAACTCAACAAAAAAATCTGTGAAAAAAAAGTCCGTAACCTCTCCAATTAAACGTCCTGTAAGGTTGACGTTGCAGAACCGGCTTTCGCAACTGACGCTCAAACAGGCGATTGAAATTCTCGGTAAAGACGGACAAGCCGTGATTCGGCAAGCTCCATCGTTAATATCATTTATGCCGGAACATGATTTTTATCTCTGCGACGAATTCGCGCGTTTTACTATTCATACGTCCGACGATGAGGAAACTATAAATCACGTACAAGTTACGGTAGCGCATTCTCATGGAAGTAGACACAAACTGCATTTTCAGTGTTCTCAATGTCATGAAACGGATTTTCATTCGGATCAGCCGTGTAAGCACATCGCGGCGGTCATTGTTTTGTTGCTGGAAGAAAAACCGCTGCTCGGACTCGCTGATATTCCCGACATTGAAACGCCGTTTGAACTTCTGTCGGCAAAACGCTTGACGCAACGTGCGTTGTATGAACGGGAAGAGCGTGCGAAAAATGAAAAATTTCTCGTTAAATCATCCGACAAAGCAACGCCTTGGACAGATTACGCTGTTACAAGCGGAGCGTCGGGCAAAACATACCGCGTCGCGCTGCGTGGTGCAAATCGCGGCGATTCTTATTGTTCGTGTCCCGATTTCAAGACAAATCGTCTCGGAATTTGTAAGCATATTATGCATGTATTGCATCGCGCAAAAAAAAACTTTGATGAAAAAACGCGGAAAACGCCGTACAAAAACGCCATTTCGTTTGTCCATGTTCGTTATGCCGAAGAAGCAACGTTGCATCTTGTGTTGGCAGATGGTATTTTGAATCGCCGCCGTAAAAACGCGGAGAAAATCCTCAAAGCGTCAAAAGATTGGCTCGATAAGCCGATTGACGATGTTCGCGGACTCGTGCGGCTGGTGGGAAAATTAGAACAACTCGGCGAACAAGTCATGGTCTATCCTGATGCGGAAGAAATGATTCAAAAGCAGCTTTTCACGCTGCATGTTGCCGATTTAACGCAAGAAATCCGGCATGATCCTGAAAATCATCCATTACGGAAAGAATTGCTTAAAGTCGAATTGCTGCCGTATCAGTTGGACGGAGTCGCGTTTGCTGTCGCCTGCGGACGTGCGATTCTTGCCGACGACATGGGACTTGGTAAAACGATTCAAGGAATCGGCGTTGCGGAATTGATGCGGCGCGAACTCAATATTCAAAAAGTTTTGATCGTAACGCCAGCGTCGGTCAAATCGCAATGGCAAAACGAAATCCGCCGGTTTTGCCATCAAAATTCGCAGATAGTTGTCGGCTCTCCCAAAGAACGGTTCGCGCAATACGCCAACGATACATTTTTCACGATTTGTAATTACGAGCAGATATTACGCGATTTCACCGTGATTGAGCGGACGCGATGGGATTTGATTATTCTCGACGAAGGACAACGCATTAAAAATTGGGAATCGAAAACGTCGCGAATGATTAAAGCGTTGGAGTCGCCGTATGCTCTTGTGTTGAGCGGAACGCCGTTAGAAAACCGCGTGGACGAATTGTATTCTATTGTACAGTTTGTCGATGATCGGCGGCTGCCTCCGGCGTATCAATTTTTTCACCGACATCGGATGGTCGATGACAGCGGACGGATCACCGGTTATAAAAATCTCAACGAACTCCGCGAACAAATCCGTCCGATTATGCTACGCCGTACTCGCGATTCCGTCCTTTCGCAACTACCGGAACGCACAACCGAAATCGTTCGCATTCCGCCGACAGATGAACAATTAGCGATTCATACCGGATGTGCGCAAATGATTGCGGCAATTGTTCGTAAAGCGTATATTTCTGAAATGGATTTATTGCGGCTGCAAAAAGCGTTACTCGCGTGCCGGATGGTTGCCGACAGCACGTTTCTTAATACGAAAGAAGAGCCGTCGTACTCGACAAAATTGGAACGTCTTGCTGAAATGATTTCCGAATTGTTCGCGGAAGAAAATCGTAAAGCCGTGTTGTTTTCGGAATGGACGACGATGCTTGATTTGATTGAACCGATTCTGAAAAATGAAAAGTTAGATTATGTTCGGTTAGACGGTTCTGTTCCGCAAAAGAAGCGTCAGGAACTTGTGCATCGATTTCAAAAGAATGCGGATTGCAAGTTTTTTCTCACCACTAACGCCGGCGCAACGGGGTTGAATTTACAAGCGGCAAACACGGTGATTAACGTTGATTTGCCTTGGAATCCGGCGGTGCTGGAACAACGAATCGGGCGAGCGCATCGAATGGGGCAAAAACGTCCGGTGCAGGTTTATCTTTTGGTAACGGAACAAACGATTGAAGAAAACATGCTGACGACGCTTTCGACGAAACACGATTTAGCGTTAGCGACATTAGACATGGATTCCAACACGACAACGATTGCGCTGCATAGCGGAATTGAGGAACTCAAACGACGGCTTGAAGTGTTAATTGGCGGCAAATCGGTTGCGCCGATTGATATGTCACAACAACAAGAAGTCTATCAGCAAATAGAACAATTGCAGCAAATCAACGCTTCGCAATCTCCGGCGGAAACAAGACAAGGATCGGATTCTATCACAAAAGAACAAACAACCGCCGAGCAAACGTCAAACAAAGCAACAACATCGGAACAAATTTCGGAGAATCAACCATTACCGAAACAAACGACATTCTGGGAAAACGGTTCTTCGGTCAAAGAGCGTCGAGAGCGGATTTCCGCGATTGGCGGCGAGTTACTCGGAACATTTGCCAAATTGCTCGGCGAACTTGCCAACGGTGGCGAGCCGAATAATTCCGCGTCAAACGAAACTCTATCAACAAATAACAGCGTCTCGATCAACGATAACGTCAATAGCCATAACGCAAACGCGCAGCAATCTTCGCAACAAAATACAACGCCTGCTTCAGTGTTGGCGAATCGTTTTGCCAACAGACTTTCGCAATGTCTTGAAGAAGACGCCGATGGTCGTCCGCGTTTATCGTTTACGCTTCCCGATCATTCTGTTATTGACACATTTGCCAATGCGCTTGTGAAATTTTTAGAAAAATAAACGATTTGTGTAACATTTCCGTTTATTTCACATTTGGGGGGAGAGATTGATTTATACAATACAGTAACTGTTCAGTTGCCCCCGCGCGGATTTATACTCATCAAAATTTGTCTCTCACAAAGGCAACAAGAACACCGAGGGATTCTAAAAAATACATTCTTTGTGTCTCCGTGCCTTTGTGAGAAAATATAAATTTAAAGTAGTTCTAGTATATTTGGCTGGGCGACGGAATAGTTACAGTATTTTATCAACCAATCTCTCCTCCAAATGTGAAATAAACGGAAAATTTACAGGTAAATCAGTGGTATTCCAATTGTCCCTCTCGTCGCCATTGTCAAAAGCGACATTCGGGATTAAAATGAAGCGTTATGATCGTAATTGTCATTCTCAAAAATTCCTTTTTTCTCTTCCAACATGGGCTTTCGTTTCCAGCGTTTATTGGCACTCATGAAAAAAGAAATGCTGCAAGTTTGGCGTGATCCCAGTTGCATTTTGATTACGTTTGTGTTGCCGGTAATTTTGTTGTTTATTTTCGGATTCGGACTTTCGCTTGATGCGGAACATGTGCGGTTAGCGGTGGTGATGGAAGATCGCTCGCCGACTGCCATGTCGTTGTGGAACGCGATGACCAAGACAAAATATCTTGCTCCGGTTTGGTTTGAGGAGCGAAAACAGGCGGAAGAATTGCTTGTTAACGGTCATGTGCGCGGGTTGGCGGTGATTCCCAATGATTTTTCACAGCGACTTCACTCCGGCGATACGGTTTCCGTACAACTGATTACCGACGGCGCGGAAACGAATACTGCCGCGATTCTCGAAAATTACATTTTCGGCGTGTTTGCGGTTTGGGCGAAACAACAATCTCTTGACGCCGGGAGGAAAAATTTTTCTTCGATTGACCTTCAAAACCGCGTCGTCTTCAATCCCGAACTGAAAAGCCGATACGCTTTGATTCCCGGCTCAATTGTGTTAATCATGGCAATGATCGGCACGCTCCTGACCTCGCTTGTTGTGGCTCGCGAATGGGAACGCGGCACGATGGAGGCGATGCTTGCGACGCCGGTAGGAACGATGGATATGCTGCTGGGAAAATTGATTCCGTATTACGTTCTCGGAATGACTTCCAATATCGTGTGCGTGATGGTCGGAATGTATTTATTTCAGGTTCCGTTTCGCGGTTCGGCGTTTGCCTTGTTTGTCATATCGTCGGCATTTTTGCTCGCGTCGCTCGGTATGGGATTTTTCATCTCGACGCTTTGCAAAAATCAGTTTCTCGCGTCGCAACTCGCGCTTGCGGTCGCGTTTTTACCGAGCTATATTCTTTCCGGCGCGTTGTTTGAAATTCAATCGACGCCCCGCGTGATTCAGATGCTCTCCTATTGTTTTCCGGCACGATACTATGTAACATGCTTGCAAACAATTTTTATCACCGGCGACATTTGGACGCTGTTTTTCCCGAACATATTGTTCATGTTCGCTACCGCTTTGTTATTTTTTATCGCTACCATCTGCATCACGCCGGAGCGATTGGAGTAATCCATGTTCATTCGTCTTTACCACTTAATCCTCAAGGAATTTCTCGTAACGCTGCGCGATTCGAAATCGCGGGGTATTTTGATTGTGCCGCCGTTGCTGCAGATATTTATCTTCTCCTATGCCATTACGCAAGAAGTAAAAAACGTAACGCTGGCGGTATTTAATCAAGACATGGGGCTTGAAGGCGATGTGTTCGTTCAACGGTTTCAACACTCGCCAACGTTTACTAAAATTCTGCATTTGACGCGGCGTGAGGAAATTCATTCGGTGATTGACGAACAAAAAGCGTTAGCCGTATTGGTCGTTCCGCAGGATTTTTCTCAAGCGATAACCGCCGGACGAACCGCGCAAGTACAAATTCTTCTCGACGGGCGAAAGTCCAACGCGGCGGCGATTGTCGGCGGTTATGCGGCAAAAATTGTTAATCAATTCGCACAGGAACATGTTTCTCTTACGCCGATGATCGGTTTGAACGTCGAAACACGACACTGGTTCAACTCGAATTTGGAACAACGCAAGACCACGATTCCATGTTTGGTGTGTTTGCTGGCAACGATGCTCGGCATGTTTATTACGGGCTTGTCGATTGCCCGCGAACGCGAGATGGGAACGTTTGAACAAATTCTCGTTTCGCCGCTCACGCCGACGGAAATTTTACTCGGCAAAGCGATTCCCGCTTTGATTTTAGCGTCGATTGCGTCGGTTGTCTTGGTCATTATCGCTATTTTTATTTTAGGGATTCCGTTTGAAGGATCGTTTCTTTTGTTGTTCTCGTCGCTGAATTTGTTTTTGTTGTCGATCATAGGAATCGGATTATTTATCAGTTCACTGTCGATGACGCAGCAACAGGCGATTCTCGGCGTGATCTTAATTTTGCCCGCGTCGGTGATGCTTTCGGGATTTGCCACGCCGTTGGAAAACATGCCCGAATGGTTACAATGGGGAACGGTCATCAATCCGATCCGATGGTACATAGTAATTGTCAAAGGCGTTTTTATGAAAGGAATGGGTATGTATGAAGTTTTTCTGAACTGTATTCCACTCGCGTTAATTTCTGTCGTTACCCTTTATTCCGCCGCCGTGATGTTCAGAAAACGGATGGAATGATTTTATAGCGCCCTCGTGTTTGAACTTTTGTTTTTCATCCACAAAAGGACATTAGTAACCAAAAAGACTTTTGAGACGTGATGAACGATCCGCACTGTCTTAAAAAACGAATTTTTAAGCGTGAGAAATATACCTTATTACTTGATACCTTTTACTTTGTTTTATATGGACAATTCTAACGAAACCAATCCTTACGCATTTTATCCCGAATCGGAAGACAACGGTTTCAAATATCCGGAATCGAACGAATTGGCAGAAGAATACGGCGAATTGCAATCCGAACACGAGCCGCGCACTCCGTTTGGTATTTTGGTGCGGAAATATCGCTCGTTTCGACTGACGGCAAAAATTTACGAACTTGTGATATTTCACGACCGATGCGAAATTATGGACATATCGCAGGCGACGCTTGTATTAGTTTCTCGCGAAGAAGCGTCAACGCATATTCAAATTCGCGGCAGACGTATTCAATTGACAGATGAAGACGGACAGAAACATAAATTTATCATGGAATCTCCTCCGGATCTCAATTTGGCACGATTGGTGGTTTGGCGGAAAACTTCGCCGGAAAACGATTCGCATGAATCGTGTTTGGCTGTTTACGACCAACTTGTTATTAACCTACGAAAAACGGTAGAAAACGTTGTAATGAAACACTTGTGTTGTTGTCCTCTATTTTTTACGATGGTATTCTGCACATCAACTTTGTCGACAGGCATTATATGGGGAACAGTTTTAATCTCACTCTCAATGATTTTAAGCGGAATATTATTGACAGCGATCAAATTGCAAATAATTTCAATTTTTCAACGCAGAACGGCGGCGGCGTTTTTCTTACCGGGAGTACCGTTATTTTTTCTGGAACATAGACTTACGTTTTTTTTGATGCCGCCTCTGCTCCTATTATTTTTTCTTCCAGCAACGATTGTTCTCTGGAAAATAAAACCAATCCTCCGCCAATTCCAAAAAGAAAATTTTTTAGAATAAACTAAAAATATTGAAAATACAAAATCATCTGTTGATGATCAAATCTTTTATAAATTCGCGGAGTATTACATTCAATATCAGTCAACATGACACATCAACAATCAGAAACAGGAAAACTTGCCGGAATTGATTACGGTACGGTGCGGATTGGTGTTGCCGTAACCGATCCCGATCGCATGATGGCGTTTCCTCATGAAAATTACACCCGCAAAAACGAAACAAAAGACGCGGCGTTTTTTCGGAATCTTGTTGTCCAAGAACAGATTGTCCGCTTTGTCGTCGGGTTGCCGCTGCACTTGAGCGGCGATTTCAGCGAGAAAGCACACGAGGCGATGGCGTTCGGTAAATGGCTGACCAAACTGACCGGTTTGCCCGTCGATTATTGCGATGAACGTTACACGTCGGTTGAGGCGGAGCGGTATTTATTAGCAGAGAATCTTTCCCGCAAAAAACGCAAACAAAAACTCGACAAAGTCGCCGCACAAATTTTGCTTACGTCATATCTTGAATCCGGTTGCCGGAATATCAACGAGTATCTGCCGTTGGAAGATTGACAGGTTTTTATTCGTAGTGAATGACGCATTTTTTTCATGATTACAATGCTTTTCAATAAAAAGCTTTGTGTAAAATTTCTCACAAAAACAGGAAAGAATTTCCCTCATCTCTTGACAATTCCGCATTCAACAGCGACAATGGAAAATAGATATTTTATGATCAAATGCGCGGCTTGCTGTTTGTGACAATGTCGGATAAAACCTCAATGCAAAAAACACGACGTCTTGGAGATAAACAGGTCAAGGACATTCTAAAATAAGATTAACGATATTGAAAACAAAGACAAGAAACAAAACACCGCTCACGCTTTTCGGCGAAGTACAACGTAAAGGAGAACGTGTTTACTTCCTGTCGCAAAAACTTGAAACGCCTGCGGTATTTTATCGGCATCCGAAAGGAGAATTGTGGCAAGGAGACAGTATCGAATGGCTAAAAAATCTTTCTGATGAAAGCGTTGATTTGGTTTTTGCTGATCCGCCTTATAATATCAAGAAAGCAGGTTGGGATAATTTTGAAAGTCAAGAAGAATATATAAATTTTTCAATGGCATGGATTGAACAGGCGGCAAGAATCTTAAAACCGACGGGAACACTTTTTGTTTGCGGCTTTTCCGAAATTCTTGCCGATGTGAAACATCCTGCGTCAAAATTTTTCCAGTCTTGCCGATGGATTGTCTGGCATTATAAAAACAAAGCGAATCTCGGCAATGATTGGGGGCGAAGCCATGAAAGTATTTTACATTTTCGGAAAACGAAAAATTTTACATTGAATATCGACAATATACGTATTCCCTATAACGATCACACACTCAAATATCCAAGCCATCCGCAAGCGGAAACAAGTCAATACGGTAAAGGAAAAAAAATGAAACCGATTTGGGAACCACATCCGCTTGGTGCAAAACCTAAAGACGTTCTGGAAATTCCGCAAGATATGATTGAAATACCGACAACTTGCAATGGAATGCACGAAAAAACTCCGCATCCAACACAAAAACCGGAAGAGCTTTTGCGAAAACTGATTTTGGCGGCGTCCAATACCGGTGATTTGGTACTTGATCCGTTTTGCGGTTCAGGAACAACGCCGGTTTGCGCCCAGCAATTGCAACGCCGATGGACTGCTTGCGATCTTTCGCAAGAATATTTAGATTGGGCAGTCAACCGTTTGGAACTTGTTGAGGAGTGGAGTATTGAGACATGGATTCAATATGATCTGGAAAACCAAAGAAGAAGAAATTCAATCCGATGAACTTAACGCGGCTTGTCAATAAGGTAAAAGATAAAAATAATTTTACAGACTTAACGAGATATGTTGCATTTTGCGGCGAATATTTAAATTACGTTCAAGATCATTTACAAGCAATCATCATTTCACAAAATGAAAATCATTATCAATTCTATCAGTATAACAAAGAAGGCAGTTTTCAGATTACTAGACCGATTAACTCGAATTTGATGTATGACAGTAAAAAATTTCTAAAAGCGTCACAGGAGTTTTTGAAAATCTTGCCGAAAATCCAAACCATTGACAAAAACGACCAATCTATTCGAGGTATCTTGAACAATTCTGTTTATACAATTCAGCAATCCATCGGCGCTGCGTTGGATGGTTTACCTATCGGAAAATCTAATATAGCACGCAAATTGAATGGAGATTTATTTGAACATTTTATTCGGCTTGTTATTCAAGAAACTGGAATTGATTGCCAATCAAATACAATTCAAATTCCGATTATTGTTGACGGAAAAACAGATTTTTTCATGAAGTATCAGCATGATTTGATTATCAAAAAAGATGATGAGATTGCAATAATCGGTTCTATCAAAACATCCAGCAAAGATCGGATTGATAAGATTTTTATCGATAAATTTCTTTACAGCAAATTGACGGAAAAAACAACTCCGCATATTGCAATTTTTTTTCATGACGTTCAGAGGAAGAACCCCAGAAAAGAAAACGAAATGGGATTAATACCACGTTTTTACCGGGACATTTTAAAGGATACACAATTAAACTCAATCCATTGGACGGCGTTTATTATTGTGACATTCGTCCCAATATGCAGACAGAAAACATTTTGAAAGATTATATCAAAACTTTAGATCATTTATTGATCGAGGATATTTGGAAATATTTGTAGAAATTACGTTTTTGCATAAATATATTCCAAACAAATTTCATCATAGTGATAAAAACCCCCTCAATGCAAAATTCTCAAGAACGACGTCCGCTTTTACTTTCCTGGCGGCAGGAGTTGATCCGAACCTTGCGACGTCGGGTCGGCGAGTGGTTATTGGCGCAGGTGGCGAACATTGCCATGCTCGCCGTGTTCGCTATTTTCGGATTTATTCTCTGGAAAAGCGTTCTTTTTTTTACAACTTCCGACAGCGTCGCCACTTCGCCTGCAGGACAAACAAACATTCTCCGTAACGTTTGCTCGCGGCTTCTCGAAATGCTGACGACAACCGGCTGGCATCCGGAACGAGGCGACCCGGAATTTGGAATGCTTGCGATGATTTACGGGTCGCTTGCCGTCACGGTTGGGGCGATGGTGGTTGCTATTCCGATCAGTTTAGCGACGGCGGTTGTGTTGAGCGACATGGTTCCGTTCCGCGTCCGGCAGATGATTAAGCCGGTTATGGAACTTCTTGCGGCGATTCCGTCTGTCGCGTTTGGTTTTTTTGCGATTAAAATTGTTGCGCCGTGGCTTCAAGAAACGTTTAATTTACCGTCCGGCACAAACGCATTAAATGCTTCGTTGATTCTCGCGATTATGGCGATTCCGACAATTGTCAGCGTTGCGGAAGACGCATTATCGGGACTGGGACGCGAACTCCGCGAAGCGTCGTATGCTCTCGGTGCGACTCGCATGGAAACCGTTTTGAAAATAATGATTCCGGCGGCACATAGCGGAATTTTGACCGCGATTGTTCTTGGAACCATGCGTGCGGTCGGCGAAACGATGGTCGTTTGGATGGCGGCGGGAAACGCTTCCAATCTGCCGCATCCTTGGTACGACATAACCGCCGTTCTCGGAAGTTTCGGCGAACCGGTGCGGACAATGACCGCGACGATTGCCGGCGATATGGGCGAAACGTCCGCCGATTCCATTCATCGCAGCGCGCTGTTTACCGTCGGATTTGTCCTTCTCGTTTTTACGTTTCTTCTCAATATGCTGACCGAAATTCTTTCCAGTCGTTTCAAAGCGGGAATGGGACATGTCGATTCCAAATCGGAAAAACACGGATTATTCGGAACACTTTCGCGTATTCGTTCCATGCGGCAAAAAATCACCTATAAAATGATGACGGTCTTGTTGTTGCCGTTTCACGGAATTGCCTTGCTAATAGAAATGACGGTGCGTTCCATTGTCAAGCAACTCGGTAAAACCAATCATCTTCGTTTGCGTCTTCTTGCCGACAAAGGATTCACGCTGCTCGGCTTCGCGTCGGTCGGATTTTTGAGTGCGGTTCTTGTGATTGTTTTAGGTTCGCTTTTATGGCAGGGGCGCGAGGCGTTTTTGTTTCGCGCGACTGTTGAACATCGGCTTTATCTTAAAAGCACGTCAACAGAAGTCTCGCGGAATATAAAAAATCAAGAAGCGCAAAAGTCGGCTTATGAAACACCCAAAGAACTGTTGTCGGAATTTACGGAATGTCAGAAAACGCGAGAGCCGGTTTATAACGCCCTATTGCATTATGCGTGGCTTGATCCTGAACCGTTAATCAAGCAAGTCAAGCAATGGGACCACGCAACGAGAAAAGCCAACGCGGATCAACTCGACCTATTACAAGACAAGATAGATTCACAAACATTTACGGAAAAAGAAACGCAACTGACTGCCATTGATTCTGTATCAAAAGAACTCGCCAAATTATTTGCGGCAATGTGTCAAACGGAGAATAAGGACGAATTGACTCGATTGCATCAGCAAATCATGGAAACGTCCAAAAAAAAATTCAAAGAAACGTCGCCGTTTCCGATGTTTCAACGAATGATTAATATGGCTGAACAATACTACGCATCGGCAAAAGACGCGGATTTGTCGTGGCGAAACAAACCGACGGAAGCGGTTCCCGATCAAACTTATGCGGAAGCGTTTCGGGAACTGCGAAATCGGATTACCGGCGCGGATGGAAACGGCGCGTTGCTTGGACCGGAGAACCGCAACGGCATTGAACATCAGCCGCCGGAGTTTCGTTATGGTGCGCCGCATTGGTCGATGGCGAAAAAATATAACGCAGAACTGCAACAGATAACGATTTGGAAACCGCAGCCGATCATCGACGGAAAAGTATTGCCGAATCTGCCGCAAAAAATAGACCGCCGCATCGTGTTTTCCGGAGAAACGTTTATCGAACTTCGCGGAATGTTGGATTACATCGACGAAAACCTTGCGGCAATGATGCATCCGCGATGGACGTTTTATTATCAATACTTCTTCAGTGCGGCAACGGCGGGGCATTTTCTCGGCGGAGTTGGTGCGGAACTTTTAGGAACGTTTCTTGTAACGCTTTGTGCAATTGCGATGGCATTGCCGGTCGGCGTCGCGACGGCGGCGTATCTTGTGGAAATGGCAACAGAAAACCGCGCGACGCAGATTATCCGTCTCAGTATTAACACGCTTGCGGGCGTGCCGAGTATCGTGTTTGGGTTGTTCGGATTGGCAATCATCGTGCAATATATTACAGGGACGCCGTGTATTATTGCCGGTTCGTTGACGCTTGCGCTCCTTGTTTTACCGGTAGTGATCCGTGCCAGCGAAGAAGCGATACGAAGTGTTCCACGCACGTTCCGCGAAGCGTCGCTAGGATTGGGAGCGAGTCCGGCGCGGTGCTTTTTCAGCGTCACTCTTCCGTCGGCGATGCCGGGAATTTTAACGGGAACGATTTTAGCGATGAGCCGCGCGGCAGGCGAAACTGCGCCGTTGCTGTTCACTTGTGCCGTTGCGACCGGTTCGCTGTCGTTATCGTTGTCGGAAAACCCGCTGTTTCAACCGACGCCGGTTCTGTCGTATTCGGCGTATGACGTTGCCGTCGGCGACCGCCTTGCCGACATGGTTCCATACAATCAATACGGACTTGTCGCCGCGTTAATCCTCGTCGTCCTTTTTCTAAACCTCGCCGCCATTTTCCTTCGCGGACATATCGCTAATAAATTACGCGGAGGATGAAAGAGACAAGTAGAATTCTTGGGGATTTTAAATCCCGTGGTGAGTGGATAATGATGAATGTCGAGTCGCTTGCCATTAACCGCTTGTCACTTATTCAAAGTACACCAGAGCGTTCATTAGAAAAACACCGTGAATTGTAACAAGGAATAAAGGTGATGCTATTTCTATAAGATTGCAGTATGTGCCAAACAAATACCGTTCACTCATTGGAAAATCGTGTGAACGGCTACAATAGTGGAGTACAACATGTTCACCTTTCATCCACCCAACGCCGCATCCAGATTTCAAGAATCAAGAGCGACCAGATGCGGTAAGCATGGTCGAAGCGGTTTGCAAAATGGTCATTTAAAAGCTGTTCGACAAATTTTCGTTGAAACAAACCGCGTTGGATAGTGCGGGAATCTAACAGCACGCTACATACCGTTTCCCGATGCGTTTCGCGAAACCAATGATCAATCGGCACACCGAATCCCATTTTGCGTCGGCGTTCAATATCCGGCGGTAATAAGTCGCGGAATGTTTCACGAAGAATCTTTTTACCGCGATTTCCATCAATTTTACAAGAAATCGGCAGTTTCGCCGACCATTCCGCAATACGATAATCCAAGAGCGGTGCACGACATTCCAGTGAATGCGCCATTGACGCAATATCCACTTTCGTCATCAAATCACACGGCAAATATGTCAACATGTCAATCAACGCAGTACGGGTTACGCGATCTCGTTGTAGCGAATATTCTTCCGCACCGCGTAAAAATCCGAGCGAATCATATCCGGTAAGTTGTTCTGCAAATTCCGGCGTGTACAATTTCCGCCTCCGCTCCCGATTAAAAATCGCTATCCATTGCAGATATTGTTCCAGCGGTTCCATGTCTAATGCTTCGAGAAAACGTTTTAACCGCCGCATCGGAGACCGCTGTCGCGTAGACGCAGGAATCAGATTTCGTATCGGTCCCGCCAGAAGTTTTCGCAAAAACTTCGGCGTTTTTTCCGCAAACATTCCAAGCCGCACCGCACGGTAACGGTCATAACCGGCAAATAATTCGTCGCCGCCGTCGCCACTTAACGCGACCGTCACTTCACGCCGCGTCATTTCACAAAGATACCATGTCGGAACCGCACTGGAATCGGCAAATGGTTCGTCGTAATGATAGACAAGTTTCGGCAAAATCGTATCAATATCCGGCGTAACGATGAATTCCTGATGTTGCGTTCCGAATTTTGCAGACGCAAGACGCGCATATTCTGTTTCGTCGTACTCTTTTTGCGGAAAGCCGATGCTGAACGTTCGAATTTGCCGTGTGCTTTGCTGTTGCATTACTCCGGCGGTAATCGACGAATCAATGCCGCCGGAAAGAAACGCTCCAATCGGCACGTCGCTTCGCATACGAATTTTTACCGCGTCGATAACCAATGTCCGCAATTCTTCCGCCCAGTCTTCTGACGATAAACGGTTGTCTTCCTCGTTCCAATCGGGATTCCAGTATTGTCTGACTGTCAGTTGACCATCTTTCCAAACAGCGTAATACCCCGGCGGTAATTTTGCGATACCGCGAAAAATCGTTTTCGGATGCGGTACATATTGATAAGTGAGATAATCATCCAACGCCGACGGATCAATGTCGCGCGGCACGCCGTTCACTGCGAGAATTGATTTTAGTTCGCTTGCAAAAATGAGCCGTCCCGATTCCTGCCGATAAAACAACGGCTTTTTGCCGATTCGGTCGCGTGCCAGAAACAACGTTTGTTTGCGTGCATCCCAAATGGCGACGGAAAACATGCCGTTAAGTCGATGAAGCATATTTTCCCGTTCTTCTTCGTAAAGATGAATTAAAACTTCCGTGTCGCTTTCACTGCGAAAACGACGTCCGTGCGCAAGAAGTTCTCGCCGAATTGCGTCAAAGTTGTAAATTTCACCGTTGAAAACGATTTTTAGCGTCTCGTCTTCATTGGACATCGGCTGATGACCGGACGGCGTGAGATCAAGAACAGCAAGTCGCCGATGTCCCAGCGCGATTCCTTCAACGCCCGATAGCAGGAACGTTCCGCGATCATCCGGTCCGCGATGTTGAAGTAAATCGGTCATCGTGTTTAACGTCGCCCGATCAATCGCTTTTGCCGCGTCATTCCAAACCGCCCCACAAATTCCGCACATGTTCTTTATTCACCACGAAGGATATGAAGTTTTGTCTCAATTCCGGTTATGGAGCATGTTGATCAATGATAATTTTACGAGAAATTTAGACCACTGATATTACCAACCGCAAATTTTTGTATATGCCATATTTTATATATTTTTTACAAAATAGGAATATTTGGTTTCACTTACGAATCGCTTTCAATGCATTACCCCGCTTTCGGAATTTAGCCAAACGAAAAAGTTAAACCATTCCAATAAAACTACAATGAATGTTGACCAGATGCTGACCAAAACATCATGACAGCTTTGATGCAAGAAAATAACCACTTACATCATTCAATATCATCAGGTGTTATGACATCATTTTCAGGAATAGTTTCGTCAGGAATCCATACTCGCTCTATGATTTGAATTTCGGGAATTTCTAAAAACCTCACCTCAATGTCGACAAATTCTTATTTTTTAATGGTGAATTTGTTGAAAGTGGGGTTTTTAGAAGCAAAAGTATTAACACAAGTTTTGTCAATCTATATCGATTGCGTAGTATCGTTGGGGAGATTATTGTTTAGATATTTTGGTATTGCATTTTTTTTGTTTATTTTTTATTATTTCCGGTATGTTTTCAAATAGAATTAGGCGATTTCCGCCTCACGGAGCGTTTTTTTGCCAAGGCAAAAACGACTCCCTGCGCCCTCGCCCAACCCCTCCGGCAGTTCGCCCGGCAGCAACTGGTTGTCAACGCCAGCACCGGTTCGCCCATCGCATTACTCCAAGCCCATCTCAAAACCGCGAACGGCTATTGAAGCACAATGGTCACTCCGCCCGCCGAAACGACACCGCATCTTGAGCACGTCTTGCCGATGACGACCGCCGTGTTTTGTGTGACGGTCATGATGTTTTCATTCGTGAAATCATGGATTCTGCGGTGAAATCAAACCGATTCAATTTTTGCCGTGATGTTGTTTTTAACTCACGTTACGCACGCTAATGAAACAAGCCATCAAAGAAGTTCTTTGTCTAATCGTCTGGATTATAATTCAAAGCCGTCGGGGTGTACCACGGAGCG